>JBBRPX010000013.1:0-32228 GCA_038227505.1 Chitinophagales bacterium | reverse complement strand
TGCAAACCCCCTTATACTGAAAGATGTAAAAGCAGACCTGGTTGTTCACCTTTCTTCTCAAAAAATTCCCCGGTACACCAATGCATTAAGAACATTGGAAGAAAATTATCTGATGCTCAGGAATGTGGTGCATAAATGTATTATGGACAAATCTAAAATTCTTTTCGCATCTACTTCAGATGTATATGGAAAAAACCCCAATATCCCATTTGCAGAAACTTCTGATTTGGTAATGGGACCAACAACAGTTAAGCGTTGGGCTTATGCCTTATCAAAAATGTATGGCGAACAATATATCATTGCTAATCATGATGAATACGGTTTGAAATATACGATTACCCGTTTTTTCGGTTCTTACGGTATCAATCAAAACCTTACCTGGTGGGGTGGCCCTCAATCTGTGTTTATAGAAAAAGCTTTTAAAAATGAAACTATCGATATACATGGGGATGGTTCCCAAACCAGAACTTTCACTTATATTGATGATACGGTAAATGCATTAGTAGCTTGCATAGAAAACGATAAATCTGACAATGAGATATTTAATACTGGTCCCAAAAATGATGCTGAAATATCTATTAAAGATCTTGCAATATTGATCTGGAAATTGGTGAATGGAAAAGACAGTGTGCCTAAATTAAAATATATTCCCTATTCTACATTTGGTAATTATGAAGACGTAATGAGAAGGGTGCCTGATATTACAAAGATTTGCTCCACTTTAAATTTTAAACCCGAATGGGATCTGGAGCAGGGTTTAAAAGTAACAATCGACTGGCAAAAACAATTTATTAATTAATCGGGAGGGAAAATATTAAACCAATGCAAAAAGAAAGTTTTGGCATAGTGGGCGGAGGTATTATGGGAATGACATTGGCACTTAGACTAGCGCAACAGGGAAAACAGGTTTCGCTATTTGAAGCAGCTCCGGATTTAGGAGGGTTGGTGAGCTCTTGGAAAATGGATGATATAGAGTGGGATAAATTTTATCATGTAATATTATTATCAGACTTTGGTACAAGAGGAATTCTAAAGGAAATTGGATTAGAGCAGGATATTGAATGGATAGAAACGAAAACAGGTTTCTACATGAATGGTAAATTATATTCGATGTCGGATACAATTGAATTCCTGAAATTCCCCACACTTAATTTAATTGATAAATTCCGATTGGGAGTAACCATTATTGTTGCCTCAAAAATAAAAAACTGGAAACGACTTGAAAATATTCCGGTTACTGACTGGTTAAAAAAATGGTCAGGCAAAAATACGTTTAACAAAATATGGTTGCCCCTGCTTAGGGCTAAATTGGGAGAAAGCTATAAAAAAACATCCGCTGTTTTTATTTGGGCAACAATACAACGTTTATATGGAGCCAGGCGTAGTGGATTGAAAAAGGAAATGTTTGGCTACGTTCCGGGGGGCTACAAACGAGTGATAGAGGCCTTTAAGCAAAAACTGGTTGCGGCCGGAGTAGAAATTAAAACCAATCGTGTTGCTGTAGAAATTGGAACAGGAACAAATTTAAAAGCGAAAATTCGTTTTACAGATAATGTTGTAGAAGAATTTGATAAGGTAATCTCTACTTTACCAGCAGGCCTCTCAGCAAAAATTTGCAATGGAATTTCCGAAGAAGAACAGCGGCAGCTTAATAATATCAATTACCTGGGTGTTATTTGCATGGCAGTACTGATGGATAAATCAATTAGTGATTTTTATGTTACTAATATTACAGATTCCTGGGTACCGTTTACCGGTGTTATTGAAATGAGTGCTCTTGTAGATAAAAAATATTTTAAGAATAATACTTTAGTGTATTTGCCCAAATACCTTGACCCGGCAGATCCCTTATTTGAATCGTCAGACGAGGAAATTGGTGCTTATTTCATGGAGAATTTTAAGAAAATGTATCCATGGATTACTAATAATAATATAAAATTTGCCGGTGTTGCTAGGGCAAAGCATGTAATAACGGTATTAACCAAAAATTATTCCGATAATTTACCGGAAATAAAAACATCCATTCCAAATGTGTACATCATTAATACAGCTTATATAATGGATGGTATATTAAATGTAAATGAAACAATTAGGGTAGCAGAAACCAAGCTTAAAGAAATTTTAGGATAAGGAATATGGGTAAGAAAAAAATACTAGCAAGCATTTCTCTTGATTTAGATGACCAATGGTCTTACATGAAAGTACATGGCGATGAGGGTTGGGATCAATATCCTTCTTACCTGGATATTGTTGTTCCCATTTTTTTAGATGTATTTGATAAGCTGGATATCAAGATAACTTTTTTTGTTGTAGGACTGGATGCAGCAATAGAAAAAAATCATAAAATTCTCAAAGCCATTATTGAAAGGGGGCACGAAATTGGTAATCACTCTTTTCATCATGAAAGTTGGTTAAAAACGTATTCGAAAGAAAAAATTGAAGAAGAAATAATTATTGCTGAAGAAGCCATTGTATCAGCTACGGGTGTTCGTACAAATATGTTTAGAGGGCCCGGGTTTAGTTGGAGTAATGATCTTTTGGAAGTACTGCAAAAGCGAAACTATCTTTTCGATGCTTCTACACTGCCTACATACATTTCGCCATTGATGCGAAGGTATTATTTTGCAAAATCGAAATTAACGAAGGAAGAAAAGGAAAGCAGGAAAGAATTATTTGGATCATTTAAAGAAGGGTTTTATCCGCTAAAACCCTATAATTGGAAACTAAACAACAATACAAAACTATTGGAAATACCAGTAACTACTATACCGTTTTTTAAGTTACCATTTCACCAAAGCTATTTATTATACATTAGCGGCGTTTCAAAAAGATTAATGAAAGTATACTTATGGTTTGCCATAATTATGTGTAAACTTACTAAAACCCCACCAAGCTATTTATTGCATCCACTGGACCTGATTGGTGGCGATGATGTGCCACAATTATCTTTTTTCCCCGGAATGAATATAAAAAGTAGTAAAAAGCTTAAAGTGTTTGAAGCTGCTATAACCATGTTAAAGAAAAATTTTGAGTTATTACCAATGTCAGAATTTTCAAAACATTTTAATACTGGATTGAAAGAAAAAGAAACCAAAGCAAATTAACAAGGATGAAAATTTTCTCAATAGTAGGCGCAAGGCCACAATTTATTAAGCTGGCACCGTTGTCAGCAGCTTTGGCTCAAGAGCATCGGGAATTTATTGTGCATACCGGCCAACACTATGATTATGCGATGAGCGAAAAAATATTTATTGACTTGGGCATACGAAAACCAGATATTCATCTGGAAGTTGGTGTCGGAAATCAAACCGCCCAAATAGGTTCAATGATGGTTAAATTGGAGTTTGCCATGCTGGATATAAAGCCGCATATAGTAATTGTATTTGGTGACACCAATTCAACGCTTGCAGGAGCTCTAATTGCCGCTAAACTTAACATCCCAATAGTTCATATTGAAGCTGGTTTAAGAAGTTTTAACAGAACAATGCCTGAAGAAATCAATAGAATTGTTACAGATCACGTTTCCAGGTTATTATTTGCACCAACTCCAATAGCCATAGCTAATCTGGAAAATGAAGGATTAGGAAAAGAAAGTTATTTGACTGGGGATATAATGGTTGACACTATAAAAAATAGTATAGCGGTTGCAAATGCAAAATCTACCATTATTTCAGATCTGAAATTAGCAAATCAAACCTATAATTTATTAACACTGCATCGTCATTATAATGTTGATGATAGTGATATTATGCAAAATATATTGAATCAATTAGGGTTGATTGGAGAAAAAATAATTTTTCCCGTACATCCTAGAACTAAAAAAATGTTGCCAGAAGGTTATGCTATTCCGGAAAATATTAAATTAATTGAGCCTCAGGGGTATATTGATTTTATTGCTTTGGCACAATCCTGTTGTAAAATTATAACTGATTCTGGTGGTATTCAAAAAGAAGCATACATACTGCGCAAGCCTTGTATTACCCTGCGACCAGAGACGGAATGGGTCGAAACAGTTACAGAAAAATGGAATTTATTAATTAATCCAAAAGATAAAGAAATCGCTTCAAAAATCTCTACTTTCATTGTACCAGAAAAACAAGCAGACATCTTTGGTAATAATGTAGCAAAAAAAATGTTGGAAATAATTAACACGATATAATTTTAACCTGCTCACAAAAACAAAATGAATAACATGAAAAAAATATGTAGATCATTTTTGGATTGCAAGGAATCAAAAACGCCGCTTTTTACCAAGAAAGGGTATCTTATAAAAGAATGTAATACTTGTGGGCATCGTTTTACCGAAATTAAAGAATTGAAAAATCATCTTGAAGAAACTTATGGTGATGGATATTTTTTTGAAGGAAAAGATGGATACCCCAATTACTTAGAAGAAAAAGAAATGCTTTTAAGGTCGGGTAAAAAATATACACGGGTAATATCAAAATATATGCAACCGGGAAGTGTGCTTGATGTGGGATGCGCCGCAGGTTTTATTCTTAAAGCTTTTGAACAAAAAGGGTGGCAATGCTTTGGTGTAGAGCCCAATGATACCATGGCATCGTATGGGAGAAATCAATTAAAACTGGATATTAGAACCGGTGGAATGGAAACTTTTAATTCAGATCTGCAATTCGATCTTATCAACCTTATTCAGGTAATAGGAAGTTTATATGATCTTGATAAAGCGATGCAAAATATTCAGCAATTATCAAAAACCGGCGGATTGGTATTAGTGGAGTCTTGGAATATGAAATGTCTTGCAGCCCGTTTTTTTGGAAGTAATTGGCATGAATACTGCCCACCAAGTGTCGTGCATTGGTATTCCGACGAAACGCTTGCACAATTATTTAAATATTATGATTTTGAATTAATAAAAACCGGACGTCCATCAAAAAAAATTAATTTAAAACACGGACTGGCGATTATTGCAGAAAACTCCGCATCATCTACCATTAAAAAGAAAATATTTACTTTTTTAAGTAAAACACTTGGAAATGTCGCTATCCCTTATCCGCCTGTTGATGTGAAATGGTATCTATTTAAAAAAGTATAAAAAAAAGCATACATATTCATATTTTTGAATATTAAAGCCTATTATCAAAACTGAAGAAATGAATGGATTAAATAAACCTTATATCACAATTGTTACGCCATGTTATAATGAAGAAGCCATTCTTGAACTTAATATTACAACCATAGTTGAGTTTATGAATAAAAGAGAGAATAAGTATAAATGGGAAATACTTATTGTCAATGACGGTAGTAAAGATAATACAGGCATAATAGCTGATAATTTAGCGAAAGGCAATAATAAAATTAATGTTATCCATCATCCATCAAACTTAAATCTTGGCAGTGCTATACAAACTGGTTTCCGAAATTCAAAAGGTGATATTATTGTAGTTATGGATATTGATTTAAGCTATGCAGTTGATTACATTGGACAATTAACAGATAAGCTAATAGAAACTCATGCAGATATTGTAATTGCATCGGCTTATATGAAAGGAGGGCAAGTTACTGCTGTACCATTTTTAAGAAGCATAATGAGTAAATATGTAAATAAATTTATGCGTTTAGCTGCACAAGATAAATATTACACTTTTACTGGAATGGTTAGAGCTTACCGCAAAAGTTATATTAAAACAGTTAATCTTAAAACTAAAGATTATGAAATTATGCCCGAAATTATTTACAAATCAATGATTCTTAGAGCAAAAATTGTTGAAATTCCTGCACATTTAGATTGGACAGAACAAAACAAATTTGCCGGAAAAAGAAAATCAAGCCTGCGTGTACTAAGAAGTTTTTTTTCAGGATTAATGTCGGGATTTATTTTTAGGCCCTATATTTTTTTTATGGGTATTGGAGCTATCCTAATGATACTATCACTTTATGAATTAGTTTGGTTGCTTTTCGACACACTCTCTAACTTAACCTTATATAGAACAAGCTTATTTGCAGAATCGTGGTCGTTTTCAAAAAGCCTTGCTGCCGAATTTAAAAGTAATCCACAAGCGTTTATGATTGGTGGAATTACATTTGTAATAGCCATACAGTTTTTGAGCTTGGGTTTTTTATCGCTTCAAAATAAAAGATATTTTGAAGAACTTTTTCACTTAGGAACCAATAAGAATATTAACGAAAATACAGAAAACGTGAAGCCTGACTGATACCCTATTGAGTTATGAAAAAAATAAATAAAACAAAAAACCCCTTCCTAATCTTTTTACCATTTTTAGTACTGTATATAGTATATGTTGTCATTTGTCATACAAATGGAGGGTATGGAGACGAAAGCAGGTATTTAATATACTCTAGGTATATGATTGATGGGCATTTACCTTACACAAATCTGGATTTTGATCATTTGGGTAACGGGCCGGGGTATTCAATACTATTAATGCCTTTTACCTATTTTCATTTACCCATAATAGTTATACATTTACTAAATGCGCTGCTCTATTATTTTTCGGTTATTTTAGTGTTTAAAAATTCAATTACGTTTATTTCATTTAAAAGGGCTATCAGTTTAAGCATATTTTGGGCATGTTATGCCAATTCATTTAATTATATGGGAAAAATACTTCCCGAAATATTCTCTTCTTTTTTGATTTGCCTACTGATGTTTAGTGTGATAAATGCTTTTACTACCGAAAAGCCCCAAAAATATATTTATCTGTCTGGCTTTGTCTTTGGATTTCTAGCACTTACAAAACCGGTATTTGGATATGTTATGCTTTGTATGTTGATTTTTTCGTTCATATTTTGGGTATTGAAAAGAGATATTAAAGTGAGGCGAATGACATTACTAATTTTAATAATTGCTTTGGCAACTACTACCCCTTACTTAGTTCACTCTTATAAAGAAACGGGCAGGTTTTTTTACTGGAGTTCACTTGGAGGTAATAATTTGTATTGGGCAACTGAACCAGACGAATTTGAATACGGTAGCTGGTTTCCTGCACCTGGAATGCCTGTTGACCCTGCAACTGAACAAACGCACCTGCCCAACTTTAAAGAACAGGTACGTGCTAAACATGCTAAAGATTTTGAAGAAATTAACAAGTATAAAGGCACTGCCCAGGATGATGCGTATAAACGAATGGCCATAAAAAATATAAGCGAGCACCCTGCCAAATTTTTACAAAATTGCATGAGTAATATTGGCCGTTTGCTTTTTAATTTCCCTTATTCTTACAAAATTCAAAGTCCATATACATTACTTAGGTTACCCTTGAATGGTATTATAGTTGTATTTGCTTTAATCTGCCTTATCCCTACTTTAAAAAACTGGAAAAAAATAATTTTCCCCATTAGATTTATGATTTTACTCGCATTAATATACCTGGGAGGAAGTATTTTAGGAAGTGCTGAAACAAGAATGTTTACATTGGTAGTACCTATAATTTTAATTTGGATTGCATTTGTTTTACAGCACTGCGTTCGAATTAACTTGGGTAAATGGGGAGATGAGCTTTAAACCTTAATTATACATCCTTTTAGTAGATCAAAACCACCATTCTATTTCACCCTGCTATAAAACAAATTATATAAAACTGCGTTAATTATGTTTCTAAAAAATAAATAATGTCCTTTTAAGAGCGCTTACCAATAAATATAGAATATACTTTTAGCCACTCAGTATACTAAGCAGTGTACAGAGCATGGATGTAAATACAAATAACAATGGAAAATATAACTTTTCAAACTTTAAAAAAAAATTTAAAGAAAGATTTTTCTTCTTTAAAAGTTATAAAAATGGCTGTGTTGGGAGATTCTGCTACACAGATGTTTGTACAAGCTATTAAAGGGTATGGCTATGAGGTAGGGATAAAATTTGAAGTTTTTGAAGCAGATTATGACCAAATTGAACTACAGGCTTACGACAGCGGTTCTGAATTGTACGAATTTAAACCCGATTACATTCTTATTTTTTATTGCGCTAATAAGTTATTAAAAAATTTTGGAAAGCTTCTGGTCGAAAACAAGCCTGCTTTTGCAAAGAACCAGATTGATAAAGTACAGCAGCTCTATCAAACCATTACTTCACAAATAAAATCAAAAATACTTTTCTTTAATTTTAATGAAATAGACGATGGGGTATTTGGAAATTACGCTAATAAAACAAATGTATCCTTCTTATACCAGCTCAGAAAAATTAATTATGAATTAATGAATTTGGCGCAGGAGTTAAAGAATTTATTTGTATTGGATATAAATAGTTTGCAGGCCCGGTATGGCTATAATTTTGTAACAGAAAATAAAATCTACATCAATACTGACATTTTATTTACCATAGATTTTTTACCTGTTGTAGCAAAGGCTGCTGTTGATATTATACAGTCTATTAACGGAAAATTTAATAAATGTCTCATTCTTGATTTAGACAATACCACCTGGGGCGGCATAATTGGAGATGATGGCGTAGAGAATATTCAAATTGGTGATTTGGGAATAGGAAAGGCTTTTTCTGAACTGCAATTGTGGGCAAAGCAATTAAAACAAAGAGGGATTATTTTGGCGGTCTGTAGCAAAAATGATGAACACATTGCAAAAGAGCCATTTGAAAAGCACCCCGATATGATTTTAAAACTGGATGATATTGCAGTTTTTGTAGCTAACTGGAATAATAAAGCTGATAATATCAGGTATATACAAAGCATTCTAAATATTGGGTTTGATTCAATGGTTTTTTTGGATGATAATCCCTTTGAACGCAATATGGTAAGAACAAATATTCCTGATATTACCATTCCGGAACTGCCGGAAGACCCGGCGGAATACCTTAACTATATAAGAACATTAAATCTTTTTGAAACCGCTTCGTTTACAAATGAAGATGAGCAACGAACAAAACAATACCAGGAAGAAGCTGGTAGATCTATACTGCAACAGCAATTTACCAATGAAACCGATTTCCTAAAAAGCTTGAATATGATTTCTTTGGTAGAGCCCTTTAATAAATTTAATATACCAAGAGTGGCGCAGCTTTCTCAAAGATCAAACCAATTTAATTTGCGAACTGTGCGATATACGGAAGAAGAGGCATTAAATGTTACCAAAGACAGCGATAGTTACACTTTGGCTTTTTCCTTATCAGATAAATACGGCGATTATGGCTTGATCAGTCTTGTTATTATGAAAAGCACTAAACCAGGTACATTATTTATCGATACATGGATTATGAGTTGCAGGGTATTAAAACGTAATATGGAAAACTTTGTATTAAATACTATCGTTAATACAGCAATGGAAAATGGGTATGCGTTACTGGAGGGAGAATATATTCCAACAGCCAAAAATGGGATGGTAAAAAACCATTACCAGGATCTTGGATTTACTTTTGATGGGCAAAATTGGCGTATGGATTTAGGCGAATACCTTCAGAGGGAATGTTACATTCAAATAAAAACTACTTAAAAACAAGCATATAAAAACTACTAAAATTAAAATAAATAATATATGGAAATCAGTGAAATTCTTAAAAAGCTAAACGATATCTTTATAGATGTATTAGACAATGAGAATCTAAAGTTAACAGAATCAACTACTGCAAATGATGTGGAAGAATGGGATTCATTATCTCATATTCAGTTAATAGTAGCCCTCGAAAAAAGTTTTAAAATTCGTTTCAATGCAGCCGAAGTGCGCAACTGGAAGGATATTGGAGAAATGTGTCAATCCATAAAAAGTAAATTGAAATAAGATGTTGACAGTTCACCATATAGGTAATTTGGTAGAAGATATTGACACTTCACTGGAAACGTATAAGTTGATCTTTGGTGATAATTGTGCCTCTGATAAAATTTATGTGTCATCGCAAGGCGTATATGTATGCTTTGTAAACATTGGTAAGGGTATTTTGATGGAATTGGTCCAACCGGTTGATGAAAATTCGGTGGTATTTAAAATGAGAAAAAAAGGCGTTTCTTATTACCATATAGCTTATACGACCAATACCTTTGATAAAACCAGTGAATTTTTAGAGTCCTGTAATTTTAAGACGATGAACACCTTTTACTCAGAAGCTTTTGATAATAAGCGGTGTCAATTCATGTGTTCCCCCGAAGGTAACTTAATTGAACTTATAGAGATATAATCTTAAAATAGTATGATATTTAATTCAATCAATTACTTTTTTTTCCTCGCTATTACATTTGTATTGTATTATTTACTTGCAGATAAGTTTCGTTGGTTTCTACTCTTAATTACAAGTATTGTCTTCTATCTGATTGGTAGTCCGATCATTTCATTTATGGTTCCTGTGGCAATTGTTTTATGTACTTTTTTTTGTGGTGTTTTAGTAGAACAAGCTACTAATCCTGTAAGAAAAAAAATGGTTTATCTATTGGGGTTGTTTACCAATATTGGTTTATTGGCATTCTATAAATACATCAACTTTTTTATTCAAACTACTTTGGAAAGTGTTGAACTTTTAAAAAAACTTTTTGGTGCAAAAGATGCAACTGTACATGCTTCCCTGGTATTAAATATATTGGTTCCGCTGGGTATTTCCTATATTACTTTCCAAGCAATAGGATACCTTATAGAGATTCACAGGGGGAGTTATAAAGCAGAAAGAAATATAGGGATATTTGCTTCCTATTTAATGTTTTTTCCAAAACTATTTTCTGGCCCTATAGAACCTGCACAGGAATTTCTCCCGCAGGTTAGGCAAAAGCATGAGTTTAATTATAATCAGGTGGTTACCGGTTTAAAAAGAATTTTGTGGGGGCTATTCCTAAAGTTGGTAGTTGCAAATCGCCTCGAAATTTATACCGACGCCGTTTTTGGTAATTATACTTTTCATACAGGGGCCACTTTATTGGTAGCTTCTTTTTTCTTTACCATCCAAATATTTGCGGATTTTGCCGGCTATACCGATATGGCCATTGGATCAGCACAAATTTTTGGATATAAACTCATGGAAAATTTTAATACTCCTTTTGTGGCTAAATCAGTTACCGAGTTTTGGCGGCGCTGGCATATTTCTTTGTCTTCCTGGGTTAATGAATACATTTATAATCCTATCGTTTTTAGCTATAGAAATTGGAATAAGTGGGGAGTGGTTTTTGCTGGGATGATTACTTTTCTTATTCTGGGTTTTTGGCATGGACCAAGCTGGAATTTTATATTTTTTGGGTTTTTGCAAGGCTTTATCCTGGCGGTAGAATTTTTAAGCCGTAAAATTAGAAAGCGCCTTCGAAGCAAAATACCCGCACTTCTTAATGATTTGCTGGGCATTGCTTTTACCTTTACATATTTTACCTTTTCATCTATCTTTTTTAAAGCCAATACACTGTATGATGGATTTCAAATTTTGAAAAGAATGTTTACAATAAAAGGATCAATCTACTATGAAAATCCTTCTATTATGATTTTTTCGATAATTGGTATTTTAATATTACTTGCCTTTCAAATTAAAGAAGGCTATTTTAATAAAAATTTTTCGTTGTTTAATAATGAAAAATGGTTTATCCGAAACTTATCTTATGCAATTTTGGTTATTGTAATTTTATTAATAGGTGTTTTTGATGGTGGACAATTTATTTATTTTAAATTTTAAATTTTATCATTGATGCAACCTGATTTCAATAGGATAAAAAAAAGACCTGTCCAGTTTTTCGTAATAAAACTATTGATTTTTATTGCCATGGTGGTAGTGTTGGATTTTGCAGTAGGTAAAATACTTAAATATTTTTACTTTAAACAGCAAAGCGGGTTACAATACAGAACCACCTACTCCATGGAAACAACCACTGCAGACATTTTGGTTTTTGGCGCTTCTCGTGCAAATCATCATTACCGGCCCGATATTTTTGAAGAAGCCCTTCCTCAATATACTTTTTATAATGTGGGAAGAGATGGCAATTCCATCTTTTATCATTATGGTGTTTTAAAAGCAATTTTAAAAAGATACACTCCTAAAATAGTAATTCTGGATTTTGAACATGTTTCTTTGGCAAAAGATGAAACCAGCTATGACCGGATATCCTCCTTATTACCATACTATGAGTCGCACCCCGAAATCCGATCTATAGTGAACCTTAAAAGTAAGTATGAAAAATATAAAGTATGGTCAAAAATTTATCCTTTTAATTCATCAATCCTAACTATTGCCATTGGAAACGCAGAATTAAATAAAACACGGAGCAACGATATTAAAGGATATGTGCCACTTAACAAGATATGGGAAAAGCATCTTGAATACGACACTAATACCGTAATAAAAAACATACTCGACAGTAATAAAATTGCTTGTTACGAAAATTTTTTAAAAGATTGTAAAGAGAGGGGCAATAAAGTGTTTGTATTTGTATCGCCCTATTATGTTAAATTTAAAATACCTGATTTTTCTGTTACTAAAGGTCAGGAAATTGCAAAGAAATATAATGTAGATTTTTTTGATTATACAGCCGATTCGTTTTTTACTTCTAATAGAAGGCTGTTTGCAGATTTGGTACACCTTAACGATAGTGGAGCAAAAGTTTATTCAAAAATGGTGATCCAAAATATTATAGACAGCAAAAAATAGTCTGAACACCAAACTAAATCCTATTAGATTGAAATTGCCCGCAAGCAAATACCTGAACTAATAAACTTACCCTTGCTAAACGAATGATGCAGTTATTATTAAATATTCAACATGTAATAAACGAAAGCCCTGAAAAAAATGCTTTTATAATAAACACTGTTAAATATAGTTATTTGGATTTTGCAAAGTCCATTTCAAAAATCCGACAAGTTATTGGCATTAATACAAATGATGAAGAAAAAATAATTGGGTTAGTGGCCAATGACGATTTGGAAACGTATGCAACAATAATTGCGTTGTGGCTGGAGGGAAAAGCCTATGTCCCCCTGGATCCAGCTTCGCCAATAGATAGAAATAAAAATATAATTAAGCAGACAGTTATTTCAACCGTTATAGATTCTACGCCGACTGCTTCGATAGATGAGGTAAAAACAATTGCCAGTAAAACATTACCCGATTGCACTCTTGATTTAACACCTAAAGACATCAGTGATGATCAATTGGTTTATATTTTATTTACATCAGGAACTACCGGGCAGCCAAAAGGGGTTTCTATAACCAGGGCTAACGTGGCTGAGTTTGTTTCGGCATTTGATGCCTTAGGGTTGGCCATAAATGACGAAGATCGATGTTTGCAAATGTTTGATCTTACTTTTGATCTTTCTGTAATGTCATACTTTATTCCACTGCTTAAAGGGGCTTGTATATTTACCATTCCAAAAGATGCGATTAAGTTTAGCTACATTTATGAATTACTGGAAGAACAGAGGATTACTGTAGCATTAATGGTGCCGTCAATATTACACTATCTGCGGCCTTATTTTAAAGAAATTTATCTGCCGGAGATGAGATATAATCTGTTTTGTGGGGAAGCATTACCAAACGACATTACTTCAGAATGGAGTAACTGTATTCCCAACGCCAAATTGTTAAACGTTTACGGACCAACGGAAGACACTATTTTTTGCACTTATTTTAATTATCACAGTTCGGCAAACAATAAAGCTTATAATGGGTTGGTTGCCATAGGACAGGCAATGAAAGGTACTTTTACAATCATAGTAGATGAAAATAATCAGGTACTACCCTTTAATCAAGTTGGACAATTGTGTTTGGGAGGTGTGCAGCTAACACCAGGTTATTGGAATAATCCCGAAAAAAACAAGGACTCTTTTTTTATATCCAATTATAAAAATAAACCCGAAAGATTCTATAAAACGGGTGATTTGTGCAAGATGGATAATGAAGGTGACATACTTTATATTGGAAGATTAGACTATCAAATAAAAGTACAGGGGTTTCGGGTTGAACTTTCTGAAATTGAATACCATGTTAAAGTTTTTTTGAAAAAAATAAATGCCGTGGCAACAGCTTATACAGATGCGATAGGGAATACAGAAATTGGATTGATTATTGAAGCGGAGAAATTTGAAACAGCACCACTTACCAACTATCTTAAAACAAAGCTGCCGTTATATATGATACCTAGGATTATACTTTTTTCAGGCAGTTTTCCTTTAAACAGCAATGGTAAAACAGACAGAAACAAATTAGCATTGCTTTTAAAAAAATAATTAATAATGAGTGACTATTTAATCAGGAAGGCGACCACAAAGGATATTCCTTTTCTCGCCACAGCCATTATTGCGGCAGAAAAAGGAAGATCTGATAAACTCAGTTTTTCAACTCTTTTTAATATCAGTGAAGAAAAAGCAAGAATACTTATTATTAAGATGCTGGAGGAGGAAATTGACGGATGTGAATTATCGGTAAGTAGTTTTTTAGTGGCGGACTTTAATGATGAGCCTATTGCAGCATTTGGAACCTGGATTGAGGGATTTGAAGATAATATGCCTTCTAAGATATTGAAATCAAATTTAATTTTGAAGACTTTTGATAAGGAAAGTATTGAATATTTTATAACTAAAGCTTCTATTATTAAAGATATTCTAATTGAACGCGAGCCTTTAACATTGCAGCTTGAATACATTTATATTGAAGAAAAACATATGGGTAAAGGTCTTGATAATGAATTTATACTAAAAAGTGAACAAAATGCGTTAAAGATACTCCCCTCTTTAACGAAAATACAGGGGCAACTTTATAAAAATAACATTTTCGCAATTATCACATTAAGAAAAAAAAATTTTAATATTGCTAAATCATGCAAAGCAGCAAACCCGGAAATTTTTGAGTACCTGCCTTTTAACGAAAAGCTTTTAATGGAAAAATATTTTTAAATAATGCGATGGAAAAAGAAGAAATGGTTAAGAAACTAACACCGATTTTTAGAAATGTATTTGGAGACGAAACTTTGGAAGTAACTGATGAACTTAGTGCCCTTAATGTAGCCAGTTGGGACTCGTTATCACATATGCTATTGATCACTGAAGTAGAAAATCAATTTACTATAAAATTTAAACTTAAAGACCTGAATAAAATGAAAAATGTAGGAGATATGATGGCAATGATTAATTCTAAATTATAATCGATGACTTTTACTTCTCTTAATTTTTTAATTTTTTTTCCTTTACTTGCTTTATGCTACTTTATTACACCAGTAAAGTACAGGTTATATACATTACTTGCAGGCAACTATTTTTTTTATATCAATGTTAAGCCGGTTTATGCATTATTACTTGCCGGAATTACTCTTTGTACCTATTATTTTACAAGGCAAATTCAAAAAAACGATAAAGAGTCAATAAAAAAGATTTATCTGATTATCAATATTATTCTCATTCTTCTTCCATTATTTTTCTTCAAGTATTTTTCTAAAGTAAACGATTTTTTTTTTTCCGCTTTAAATTCAATACACATCAGGTGGCCATTACCTGACATTAAACTCTTACTTCCAATAGGAATTTCGTTTTATACTTTTATGTCAATAGGATATATTATTGATGTATACAATGAAGAAATTGAAGCAGAAGAGAATATTGGTGTTGTGGCAGCATTTACTTCTTTTTTTCCGCTATTGCTTTCTGGCCCGATTGAAAGAGCGAAAAATATGCTGCCTCAGTTTAAGCAACTAAAGCAGCCAGATTATAACAGCATTTTTCAGGCAATGAAACTGATTTTGTGGGGCTATTTTATGAAGCTTGTTATTGCCGACAGAATAGGTATTTATGTAGATATTGTTTTTGCCAACAGTGGCCATCATACTGGCAGAACATTATTACTCGCCTCAATTTTATACCCCTTTCAGGTTTATGCCGACTTGGGGGGCTATTCCTTAATTGCAATCGGAACGGCAGGTTTGCTGGGCTTTAAGGTAATGCTCAATTTCAACAGGCCATTTTTTGCTACTTCCATAGCAGAGCTTTGGAGAAGATGGCATATATCCCTGATCACATGGCTAACCGATTATGTTTACACGCCACTAACTTTTACTTTTAGAAAGTATAAAATGCGGGGTATTATTTTAGCCCTGATGATTACTTTTATTATTAGCGGCATCTGGCATGGTGCAGCATTAACATTCCTGGTCTGGGGATTTATACAAGGCATTTATTTAAGTATTGAAGCTTTAACCAGTAAGAGAAGAATGCAATTTGAAAAAAAATATAATTTAAGAAAAAAGGGCTGGTATATATTTCTGGAGATTGTGGTCGTTTTTATTTTGTTTGCTGCATCGCAGGTAATTGGAAGGGCAGAAAATATGGCTACCGCTTTTAATATTTATCATCGGATTTTTTCAGTTTCAGGCCCTTTGTTTATTGGTGATGCGCCCTCCATCCTGATCTATAGTATCATTGGTTTATTAATGTTGCTCATAAAAGATTTTACTGATGAATTTGCACCATCCCAAATGCAATTTTTCAATAATAAAAGAAAATCAGTTAGAATTATGGCTTACGCTACCATTGCAATCTTAATTTTGTTGATTGGGGTATTTGATGGCGGTCAGTTTATTTATTTTAAATTTTAATGTTTGGTGTTAAAGAAAATATTCAGCAACATACTGTTAGTTTTTCTGGTAATATTTATACTTGATTTTGCCATAGGCAAAACATTGCGGTATTTTTATTTTAACGAAACGTCCGGCCTGCATTATCGTACCACTTACTCAATGGATAGCACTAATGCTGAAATTTTGATTTTTGGATCTTCACGGGCTAATCATCACTATGTTCCGGAAATTTTTGAAGATTCCCTTCATCAATCTTTTTATAATACAGGCAGGGATGGGAACGGTACTTTTTATCAATTGGCTTTAGTAAAAACAATTCTTAAAAGATATACTCCCAAAACAATCATTTTTGAATATTCAAGTGTATTTGCAAAAGGAGTGGAGGAGTATGACCAAATGTCTTCTTTATTGCCTTACTATAAAACCCATAAAGAAATACGGCCACTTATCGAACTTAGAAGCCCATATGAAAAAATAAAATTACTATCCGAAATTTACCCTTTCAATTCGCAGGCACTGACTATAGCAGTAGGTAATTTAGAAATAAATAAAAAAAGAACTGCAGACGACAAAGGTTATTTGGCATTGCACCAGGAATGGCCCTATCAACTTGATTCCATTGCCGACGAAAAAAAAATTGAAGTGGATACTACAAAAGTCAGAGCTTTCAGAGAATGTCTGAGCACGGCAAAAAACATGGGAATTAAGGTGTATGTAGTTTTCTCCCCAATTTACAGGCGATATAAAACCAATCAACAGGTAGATATATGCCGCCAAATATGCCATGAGCAAAATATCCCATTTTGGGACTATTCCAAAGATTCCTTTTTTCTTAGCCATCGAAATTTATTTCTGGACTTGCTACACTTAAATAATAATGGGGCCGTAGCATTTTCGAAAATGATTGCCAATAAAATAAAACACTATAAGACTGATTAGCTTAAAGCAACACATAAATAATTATTCAGTTTACTTTAAAATAATATATTTGTATAAGCATTTTAACGTTCAAACAAAGCCATGTATTATAATGGATGATTTTTAATACAACCTATTCTATATTCCCATGAACGTAAAGCAAAAATTTTCAACATCTATTATCGACATTAGAAATGTGGAAGAGGTAGTAACTAAAATTACAGAAAAACTCAAGAACGATATTTCTTTTCAGCTTAAACGAAAGGGGGCGATTGTGGGAATAAGCGGGGGTATAGATTCATCAGTTACTTTAGCACTTGCAGTTAAGGCTTTGGGTGCCGAAAATGTTTTAGGTATTATGATGCCCGAAAAAGATTCTAGTGATGATAGCAAGACTATGGCGTTACAACTGGCCCAAAAATTTGGTGTACAAAATTTAGAAGAAGATATTACTAAAGCATTAAATGGCTTTGGGTGTTATGAAAGAAGAGATGAAGCAGTGGCAAGGGTGTTTCCGGAATATGATCCCAGGTTTTACAAAATGAAAATTGGCATTAATCCCAAAAGTATAAACAGCAGCTTGCCACCGGTTTTTTCGCTTACTATTATTGATAAATATGGAGTGGATAAAAGTAAACTACTTCCTGCAAATGAATATTTGCAAATTGTGTCTGCATCAAATTTTAAACAACGTTGCCGTATGTCAGTGTTGTATTACCATGCCGACCGCTTGTATTACGCTGTAATTGGTACACCAAATAAACATGAAGTAGAGCAGGGCTTTTTTGTAAAACATGGGGATGGAGCTGCTGACGTAATGCCTATTGCGCATTTATATAAAACACAGGTATATCAATTGGCTGAATACCTGGGCATTCCAGAAGCGATTATTAAACGCACACCTACTACAGATACTTACTCTGCCGAACAGACGCAGGAAGAATTTTTCTTCCAATTGCCATTTAAAGAAATGGATTTGATATGGTATGGCTACGAAAATGGAATTGAACCTTTGGAAGTAAGTAAGAACCTGGGAAAAACAGAAGACGAAATAAAAGCTATTTATAAAAATTTTGTCCGCAAACAAAAGGCTACTGAATATTTGAGAATGTCGCCCATTAAAGATTATTAACCTAAAAACTGCACATTTTAAATTTTAATGTGAAGCAACCATGACTGCAATTCCACAACGTTTATTAGGAGAAGCATTGCTTATCTCAGCAAAAAAAAATCCTTTAAAAACAGCTGTAATCATTAAGAATTACGAGTTTTCGTATCAACAGCTAAAAGATAGTGCAGAAAAATTAGGAGCGCATTTAATAACTTCCGGAATACGAAAAGGAGATCGTGTTGCAATTTGCATGAGCAACTCGTGGGAAAGTATTCTTTCAATTTATGCCGCTACTTTATCTGGAGCGGTCTTCTTATTCATAAACCCACAAACCAAAGCCAACAAATTACAATACATATTAAATGATTGTAGCGCAAAAATCCTTATTGCCGAAAGTTCGTTGAGTATTGATATATCGCTGGCTATGCAAGATAGTAAAACAGTAGAGCAGGTAATAATATTAGGTAATAACCAAAAAATAGCTGTTCGTCCTCACTTTAAAATAATCGACTTTGAAAGCATTATTTCGAATGATAAGATTGAAGTGGAATTCCCTGATATAATTCCTAACGATCTTGCCTCATTGATATATACTTCGGGTAGCACTGGCTTTCCAAAGGGTGTAATGATGACACATCAATCTATGGTGTTTACTTCATGGAGCCTGGTGCAATATTTAAGGTTAAAAGAAGAGGACCGAATTATGTTGTTATTGCCACTGGCTTTTGATTATGGGTTATATCAATTATTAATGAGTATAACTGTTGGTGCAACACTAATTGTTGAAAAAGGTTTTGTTTTTCCCGCTTCTGTTTATAGGCAGATTGAAAAGACAAAGCCTACAGTAATACCTGCTGTTCCTACCATATTTGCAACTATGATTGCATTAAATAAAGAGGCAGGCTTAAAATTTGATTTCGTAGAAAAAATTACCAATACTGCTGCGGCATTGCCTGTTGAGTTTACTCCAGAGCTTAAAAAGATATTCCCCAATGCATTAATATTTAGAATGTATGGCTTAACAGAATGCAAAAGAGTATGTTATCTGGAACCTGAACTGGTAGATATTAAGCCAACTTCAGTTGGTAAAGCAATACCAGGAACGGAAGTATTTCTATTATCACAGGATGGAAAGCCCGTTGGAGCTGATGAACCAGGTATTTTGCATATTCGGGGGCCGCATATAATGGCTGGTTATTGGAATAAAGCTAAGTTGACAGAAGAGATGCTTAAACCGGGTATAATTCCAGGGGAAAGGATTTTATGTTCCAACGATTGGTTTAAAATGGATAAAGAAGGCTTTTTGTATTTTCATGGACGAACGGATGACATTATAAAAACAAGAGGTGAAAAAGTCAGCCCGGTCGAAATAGAGAATGTGATTTATAAGATTGATGGCATAAAAGAAGTTGCTGTAATTGGAGTAACAGACGCTATTATGGGGCAATCTATAGCGGCTTATATTACCTGCCACGCTGATGTTGTATTGACAGAGAAAGAAATTCAAAAAGAATGCGTAGCGCACCTGGAATCATTTATGGTTCCTCAAAAAATTATTTTTCTAAGGGAGATGCCCAAAAGTCCCAATGGAAAAATTGATAAGAAAGAACTGGTAAAAATATAAACATGCATCTTTCCAAAACTGAATTGCAGGATGGTCTTAACCTTTGGTTAAAAGCTTGGGATGAATACAATCTAGAAGCTGTACTAGAATTTATGCATGAAGATGTGGTATTTGAAAATTGGGATGAAATGATTGTATTGGGTAAAGCTGCGGTACAAAAATTTTGGATTCCATGGTTCATCTTTAATAACAACTTTAAATTTATTATTGAAGATGTACTTATTGATGAGCTAGTACAAAAAATATCTTTTCAATGGAAATTTGAAGGAGTGACATTTGAAAAAGAATTTAAAGGAAAACACGAGCGCAGGAGAGGCGTGGATCTGCTACATTTTTTGGATGGTAAAATCATAAAAAAAAGTTCTTACTCAAAAACGGTTATTCAAATTGATTCGCAACAGATTTTGCTAGGTGCTTCAAAATAACCTGTAGTAAAAAAAGTAGTTGAACTAAAATGGAACAACAAAAAATATACGACAATTTTTTAGTACGCTTAAAAAAGAATTTAAGTATACTGCCAGATAAGCCTGAAGAAAATACGGTGAATACACTTGGCGCATTATATCAGGCTGCTGTAGGTAATAAAATTTCTGCAGTTGCATCAGAAAAAATGGAATTGCCTGAATTAAATATCAGGCAAATCAAAATTTTGGAAGACTTGATTCAGCAAAGATTATCCGGCGTACCGCTTGCTCACTTAACGGAACGACAGCATTTTATGGGGTTAGATTATATTTTGAATAAAGGCCATTATATACCTCGTAAAGAAACCGAACTTTTAGCTGCTACAGCAATTGACACCATTGCAACTCATTTTGCAAATGAAAAAAATATCATTGCTATTGATTTGTGCTGTGGTATAGGAACGGTTGCACTGGCCATTGCTCATTATTGCAAAAATGCATCAGTTTTTGGGTCAGATATTTTTCCTCCTGCAATTGAAGCGGCTCATATAAATACAAAACATTTTAGATTGGATGACAGGGCCGTTTTTTTTAACGACAATATGTTTGACCCATTCGAAAAACTATCGCTTAAAAATAAAGTAAATATTATTGCCAGCGCACCACCTTATATCTCCACCGCAAAAGTGAAACACATGGCAGATGAGATTGCTTCTCATGAACCAGAAGAAGCATTTGATGCTGGACCGTTCGGACTTTCTATCTTTACAATAATAATTGCTACAGCGCCGGAATACCTGGGGGCAAATGGATACCTTATATTCGAATGCGGATTGGGGCAGGGAGATTTTTTGGCGAAACGAATTGAGGCCAATGGCCGCTTTGGGCCGGTAGAGAAAATATGCGACGAGAATGGAAATGTACGTGTGCTAAAAGCTGAAAAGATTGCTTAAAGAATATCTTTAAAATAAAACAAAACTTATCAAATAATAATTTTTTGAACTTATGCAAACCAGCACAGAAATTAAGCAACAGATAAAACAATTTATCATAGAAACAACCCATGCACCTGAAGCAAATGTAAAAGAAGATACTTTGATCTTTGTAGAAGGTTTTTTTGATTCAATGGGGTTTCTGTTATTGATCAATTTTATCGAAGAAAAATTTGCTATAAAAACAGAAGACTCTGAACTGTTGGAAGAAAATTTCGAATCTATTAATGCTATCGCTACTTACATAGAACGCAAAAAAAAATAGCTATTACACCATGTGCGGTATTGCCGGAATTTATAATTTTTGCTCCAAAGAAAACTCTATGGAAGTAAGCATTAAAAAAATGCTTGCAGCAATTCGCCATCGTGGGCCAGATGAAACGGGGCTGTACCTGGCGGATAACTTTGGAATGGGTAATGTACGTTTAAGTATTATCGATATTGCTTCTGGGCAACAGCCCTTATCTGACGAATCTGAAAATTATTGGATCGTATACAATGGCGAGATCTTCAATTATAAAGAATTAAGCATTGAAATTGCTAAAAAGGGGGTAGCACTAAAAACGCATTCAGATACTGAAGTATTGGTGCAGATGTATGCCTTATATGGTTCCGATTGCCTTAAGTATTTAAATGGGCAATTCTCTTTTTGTATATGGGATAAAAAAAAACGGGAAATGTTTATTGCCCGCGATCGTGTAGGGATAAGACCTTTATTTTATTGGGCTCAAAAAGGAGCTTTTGCATTTTGTTCAGAAATAAAAGGACTCTTTACACTTAGTGAAATTGATAAGGCGATACGTCCCGAAAGCCTTGCACAAATATTTACTTTTTGGACAACCATAACTCCAGATACTCCTTTCGAAAATATTTATGAGTTATCTCCCGGCCACCACATGACGGTCAATGCAGATGGAATTAAAATAGAAAAATACTGGAGCCTCGATTTTTCTAAAGAAAAAAAAACTGGTTACAATAATTTTGATCCTGCAGTTGAAGAGTTTAAAGAACTTATAACTGATGCTACCAGAATAAGGCTTAGGGCAGATGTACCAGTAGCAGCTTATTTGAGCGGTGGGCTTGATTCAAGTGTTACTACCAGTTTAATACATCAAATTAACCCAGGAAATCTGAATACTTTTTCTATTGGGTTTAAAGAAAAAGAATTTGATGAAACAGCCTATCAAACTGAAGCCGCAAAATATTTCAACACAAATCATTATGCTTTTGAATGCACATCAGCAGAAATAGCCCGTGAGTTTGCAAATACCATCTGGCATACGGAGTTTCCTATATTAAGGACTTCGCCAACACCGATGTACCTGCTTTCAAAAAAAGTCAGGGAGCACGGTATTAAAGTCGTTATTACTGGCGAAGGTGCTGATGAAGTGTTAGCCGGCTACGATATTTTTAAAGAAGATAAGATAAGGAGATTTTGGGCAAACCAACCTAACTCTCTAGCAAGGCCAAAATTGTTGTCGAAACTTTACCCTTACATTCCAATGATAAGAGATGCTAATAGCCTCTCGTTGAAAATGTTTTTTGGCTACAAGCTCGCAGAAACAAAGGATCCGTTCTATTCGCACTTGTTACGCTGGCATAATACATCAAGGATAAAAACTTATTTTTCGGATGAAATAAGTGCAGGTTTAAACACTTATAATCCTCTTGAAAAAGTGCTGCAGCAATTGCCTGAAAACTTTGAGAACTGGACAGGGCTTGCTAAATCGCAATACCTGGAATCTTCAATTTTCATGTCCGGTTATTTATTATCATCGCAGGGAGATCGTGTGGCGATGGGGAATTCTGTAGAAGGACGTTATCCTTTTTTGGATTATCGTGTAATTGAATTTTGCGCTGGTTTACCAGACAGGCTTAAGCTTAATTGCTTGAACGAAAAATTTCTACTTAAAAAAATGAGTACTGGAATTATTCCTGAATCAATAACCAAAAGGTCAAAGCAGGCGTATAGGGCACCTATTACAAGCAGTTTACTTAATGCCGATGCACCCCCTTATATTGAAGAAATATTATCAAGTGAAAAGTTAAAAGCGTTTGGCTTTTTTAATCCTCAAAAAGTACAAGCACTGATCACCAAAATTAAAAATACTAAAAATGTTTCTGAAACCGATCAGATGGCTATTACGGGTATTCTTTCTACACAATTAGTACAACAAATGTTTGTCACTGATCCTATCTCACTTAACATAGAGGAGTTGAAAAACTTTACCATTATACAGGAGTAATAGTTTTCTGCTACTGGTTAAATCTTTTTATTAACATTAGGTATATTGGTTTTAATAAAAATACAAAAGGATTGCATTATGCAATCCTTTTGTATTTCGTAAGACGATCAACTATTTTTAGCTTGTCAAGAGTACTTAATTTACTTTTACGGCTTTTAATGTTTGTTTATTTTGGGCGTCAAAATTAACAGTTACGAAATAATTACCTTTAGCAAAATGGCTCATATCAAGTCTTTCTTTAGCATTGTAGCCAATCATGGTAAGTTTCTTGGTGTATACAATTCTTCCCTGGATATCGGTAATCCTGATTAACACTGTTGAGTTATTAGTAGTGTTATTAATTTCCAAAGTAGTATAATCAATTACTGGATTGGGATAAATTTTCAGTGTATTGTTTGCCGGTGCAAGTGCAGCGGCATTTACAGTCACAACTACTATATCTGCATTGGCGGCACCTTTATCATCAACAACAGTAAGTTCAAATTGATAAGTTCCCTGGATCAGGTTATTTAAAACAGTAACAGCCGAATTCGGATTAGTAAGCTTATCTGCCGGGCCTGACAATAATTTCCACCTGTAAGAAACAACTGTTCCATCAATATCAGTACCGCTTCCGGTAAGCGTAACAGTATTTACGGGCAATAGTATTGTTTGATCAGACCCTGCATTAGCAACTGGAGGGATATTTGCCGGATTAACAGTAACCTGCATTATATCAGTTGCAGTTGCGCCATTATTATCCGTAACTAATAATTGAAATTGATAAACACCTGCTGTGAGTCCCGTAACAGAAGTAATAGCTATATTGGCATTTGCTATGATACCTGCAGCGGGTCCAGTAATTTTGGTCCATTTATAAGAAGCAATTGTACCATCAAGATCTGTTCCGCTTCCAGAAAGATTAGCGGTATTGGTTGGCAATGTAATTGATTGATCTAAACCTGCGTTCGCAGTTGGAGGTATATTTGGAACAAACACTACTACCTGGATAATATCAGTTGCACTTGCACCACTGTTATCAGTAACGGTTAATTCAAATTTGTATATCCCTCCTACCAGTCCCGTTACAGAAGTAGCAGCTGAAGTAGGATTAGTTATTGTACCTGCGGCCGGTCCTGAAACTTTGGTCCATTGATAAGAAGTAATGGTTCCATCAGGGTCACTACCCGAGCCGGTAAGTGTAACTGAGTTTGTTGGTAAAGTAATATTTTGATCGGCCCCTGCATTAGCAGTTGGAGGAATATTAGCTGCGGGATTAACTGTAACCTGGATAGTATCTCTTCCTATAGCGCCACCATTATCGGTAACCTTTAATTCAAATTGATAAATACCGGCAAGCATTGCTGTAACAGTAGTTGATGCAGCACTTGCATTGGTGATGGTAGTAGCGGGACCTGAGATTTTAGTCCACAGATAAGCAGTGATAGTACCATCAGGATCAATACCTGAGCCAGTTAAGGTAACTGAGTTAGCAGGTAAAGTAATATTTTGATCAGGCCCGGCATTAGCAGTAGGAGGAATATTAGCAGCAGGGTTAACTGTTACAATCATGGTATCTCTGCCTACGGCACCGCCATTATCGGTAACCTTTAATTCAAATTGATAAACACCTTGCGCTAATGCTGTAACAGTGGTGGTTGCTGAAGTAGGACTAGTTATTGTACCTGCGGCCGGTCCTGAAACTTTGGTCCATTGATAAGAAGTAATGGTTCCATCAGGGTCACTACCAGAGCCGTTAAGTGTAACCGAGTTTATTGGTAAAGTAATATTTTGATCGGCCCCTGCATTAGCAGTAGGAGGAATATTAGCAGCAGGGTTAACTGTTACAATCATGGTATCTCTGCCTACGGCACCGCCATTATCAGTAACCTTTAATTCAAATTTATAAACACCCTGTACCAATGATGTTACAGTGGTGGTTGCTGCCGTAGCAGTAGTTATGGTACCTGCAGCCGGCCCAGAAACTTTGGTCCATTGGTAAGAAGCAATGGTTCCGTCAGGGTCTGTACCAGAACCGGTAAGTGTAACTGAGTTTGTTGGTAAAGTAATATTTTGATCGGCCCCTGCATTAGCAGTAGGCGGTATGTTTGGTGGAGGAGCTGCAGCATTAACGATCACCTGCATAGTATCTTTTCCGGTTGCGCCTCCATTATCAGTAACCTTTAATTCAAACTTGTAAACACCCTGTACTAATGCTGTAACAGTGGTGCTTGCTGAAGTAGGACTAGTTATTGTGCCTGCGGCCGGTCCTGAAACTTTGGTCCATTGATAAGAAGTAATGGTTCCATCAGGGTCACTACCAGAGCCGTTAAGTGTAACCGAGTTTATTGGTAAAGTAATAGTTTGATCGGCCCCTGCATTAGCAGTTGGAGGAATGTTTGGTGGAGGAGCTGCAGCATTAACGATAACCTGCATAGTATCTTTTGCTGTGGCGCCGTGGTTATCCGTAACTTTTAATTCAAACTGGTAAGTACCCTGCACCAATCCTGTAACAACAGTGTTAGCTGAGTTTGGAGTGGCAATAGTACCCGCAGCAGGCCCTGCTATTTTGGTCCATGTAAAACCTGTAACAGTTCCATCAGGATCTGTACCCGAACCTGTAAGGCTAACCGAATTGATAGGTAAAGTAATGGTTTGGTCTGCTCCTGCGTTGGCAGTAGGGGGTATATTTATAGCAGATTGAGACTGGCATAATGCAGAATAACCTGCAAGAGTATCGGTGAGCGAAAGGCTAATAGTTGCCTTAAAACCAACCTGGGTTGCCCCAACAGCGGGATACCAAGTGCCAGCCGTTATAGCAGTAAATACCTGGGGCATTTGTACCCATGAACCTGCTATTTTTTTGTAGAATTTTAAACTTCCTGCTCCTGTTAAATCTAAAGCTAGTAATAAAGTATCACTTTGTTTATAAGACGAGGAGCTTGCACCATTGAAAAATCCATTATGGAACATTGTTCCGTCTTCTCTTAATGCATATTCATTATTCGTGCTACCAATCATATTGCTTACAATGGTGTTATCATTGGCAATGCCTATACTAAAATTATAAAGTATCGATGGATCAAGGCTATCAATAATAACCTTCCAGCATACTTTACCACCACTTGTAGAAGCTGTTGCTATAGCGCTTGCATCAGGGTATTGTGCTTTTCTAACCGTTTGAGCACTATTAAGCAAAGTCATACCGTTACCAAGGCGGTTAGCATTAAAGGAATTACATACAACAGCAGGAGGAGAGGTAGTAGTATCTGTCCAGTTAATATCAGGGGCACTGCCTAAATAAACCAATCCAATGTTGGTTCCAGCATCCACTAGTGGTGTACCGGCCACTAATTTATATCCGGATCCGAAAGTGGGGTTAATATTAACATTGTTTGCAAAAGTAAAATGTGTAGGCATTGGCGCAGTACCGTTTAACCTGATAAGGTTGTTATTGCCAGTATTGTAAAACGAATTGTATTGTACATCCAAACTATCCACTGGTATATTTCCCTCATGAACATATAGAGGAGCAGTACTCATGCCGGCAAATATGTTGTTCTTTATATTAATTCTTTTAGCCGAGCCCGTTGATAAATTATTAGGTAGTTTTACTCCAAAGAAAATGGGGTTTGATGTGTAGGCAAGAAATGTATTGTTGTATACATTAATGTTTTTGTAAATTAAATTTGAACCACCGTATACACCAAAATCAACACCATAACCTTCGCCATCTGCAGCTGCTAAATCTGTAAATAAATTATGCCTTATTTCTATATTACTTATAATACTGCCCGGCCTTGGAGTATATAAAACACCGAGGTTGAATTTATCGAATGTATTATTTTCAATAATTACACTATCAACACTGTATTCCAGTGTAATGCCGGTTTGAATATGTGTTGGGATTGTAGCGCATGAAAAAGTGTTGTCATGTATCCAAAGACTATATCCATATCCTGCTACTAAGCTCATGCCGTAGCCTGTGTTAAAACCTGTACTGCTGCTGTTATTAAAATCTACGCAACCATTATTAAAAGTATTGTTATAGACCTCCATACCTGTTGCATTGAACATTTCAATTGCAAAGTCCCAGTTTTGGTCGCCAAGTGTAAATACCTGCAGTTTTGCATTCAGGGTATTGCCATAAATCTTTGTACCTAAATTATAACCACCGCTCCAGTATTTAATTGGCCAGCCATTGTTATAGGGGGTATTATTTTCAGTAATGGTGTTGTTGTAAATAAGCATATCCTTCTGGCCACCAAAGGCAAAGTTGCCATAGCCGTTACCACTACTTACATCCCAGTTACCACAGTTGTACATAGTGTTATTATAAAACTTATTTCCTGTGCTGTAAACTGAAGGATAGCCCTCTGCATTATCTGACCTGGCAGTCATTGTAACACCCTGAATCTTGGCATTTACAAAACTGCAATCGTATATAGTGAAATTGCTCCTGCCGCTCACGTATATGATCCACCAGTTGGTAAACTGCCCATCAAATTTTATGCTGGAAATATGTTGGTTACCGTTAGTGCCTTCTGTACTTCTGCACTTAAGCAGTTCTACATACGGTGCGGATACAGTACTTTTTATAATCGTGTTGGTGCTGTCGTTCCCTTCAATACTTACACCTATAGCTAAAGTACATTGCTGTGTTTCCAGATAAGTGCCTGCGTTTACATGAATGATATCACCAGAGGCGGTTACTGCTGAGGTGGCTTTAAATAAAGTCTTCCACGGGTTACCCGCAGTTCCATTACCGGTAATATCATTACCGGAAGGACTGATGTACCAGGTTGCAGCGTTTCCTGTAATACAAATGAGGAAAAGAAAAGATAAGACTAAAAGGATTTTCATAAGATGGATTTATTATTCGATTCTGGTTTGGGCATTATGTTTGCAAATTTCATACCAGTAATCTAAATATATATTTCTAACGCAAGGAGGCCCTTTTTTATTGTGCATATTTTAGTCAAATAATGTTATTGAAAAAACCTATAATATCATTTAAAGATATTTAGTAAAATCCGCAAATAATGTAGCGCCCTTTCAATGTTAAAAAGATGTGAATAAATTGCCTAAATTAGGGTTTTTGGGAGCGATTCTTTGTAGTAGAAAAAAGATTCTTTTGGATAAAAAAAATGATATATAACCAAAATCTTTTAAACAAGACATTTTAGAAAGGATAAATAGGCTAAACTTACAAATTTTAAACTACTTTTTTGGTTTGGTTTTTATAAACCTGTTTTCTTTTCCATTTAAGTAAACCCCATATGGCCATTCCTAAGAAAACAGTATAACAAAGGCAAGTAAGAACGTAATTTGTGTCAAAATATATAAATGCTGATAAGGCAAAACTAGCCATCCACCAATACCAGCTTTCCAGTTTTTTGTTAGCGGTTAGCCATAATCCTGTAAATGCCGTTGACATTAAAAGAGCATCTGCAAGTGGCATTGCCCCAACCATAAATTCACTTTTGAAATTAACCTTGTAAAGCCAAAAACCGCTAAACGAAACAGCAAAAAAAAGTAGGTAAAAAAGCCAATCTTTTTTCTCAGATGCTGTAATACGGATAACCCTGTGTTTTCTTTTATCTCTTTTGGCCCATAATACCCATCCGTAAATTGCCATAGCAATAAAACATAAGGTTACTGGGATATTTTCAATAAGATTATCATCTAAAATAAAAAATACATTTGCCACTGCATAAATTAGGCCCATTGGATAAGCATAAATATTTTCTTTACGGCAAAACCAAATACAACATACAGCAGCAAAAAAAGCAATCACTTCCAGTAAATTTATGTTTTTAAATGTATAATACACCGGCCTGAAAAAGTTCATCTTTATGTTTTCTAAAGAAAAAATAACACCTTTGCTGGTATTGTTTTTCCTGAAAATATAATTTTGAGGGTTCCCGTTATTAAATGAAGGTTTATTACAATAACCGTTACGGGATAAAATATTACTTTCAATCAGTAAAGTATCTATCAATAATGCCGGGTTAATGTATATACAAGCTGCTGAGAAATTTTTAATGGTATTCTCGCGTATTTGTATGTTGGTCGCTTTTAAAACCTCCTGTATTGCAATTCCCCAGTAAGGTTTAGCGGCACTATCACCGGTAATCGTATTATTGTAAATGTATACGTCATGTATGTCTGTAATTATTTTTGGCCCGCTTGCAATATGAATACCCACACCTTTCTTTAGACTTATGTTGGTGAACCTGTTATTCCTGATTATTAAATCTATAACTGGATTATAAGGATTATCAGGTTCGCCCAGTTCATTGTTGGGGTAATATTCACAAAATACTTCTACGCCGGAAGAGCATTTATCAATAGTATTATTTTCTATCAAAGCACTTTCTACGCCTTTTTCAAATAAAATACCTGTTTCGTAGTGGGTATTTATTTTTTGCTGACTTATTTTATTATCGTGTACCCATGCCCCAAAGCTGTACCGGGTTTTCGCAACATGTACTAAATCCAATGCACCCTGAAAAGTATTTCCGTAAATTTCCAAACCTCCCTCACAGTGCCATAATTCAATGCTAAAATCCCAGCCATGGTCACCGCCAAATGAACCCGCAAAAGGTATCTTAGTGATGATATTATTATAAATTTTTAGCCCCTTATTATGCCCGTTAAGCGAATACTTAATGGGCCAGCCATTAAACCCATCAGGCCTTTCAATTTGGGTGATGGTATTGTTATAGACCCGCATACCTTCTTGCCCGCCAATGTTAAGCGCACCTCTTCCAAACTCGCCAGTGGAAAGGTTATACGCTGCACAATTATGCACAATATTGTCGTGAAAACTATTACCCGTAGAGTAAACAACTGGCGCAAGGGCAACATTATCTGTCCGGCCATCAAAAAATATCCCGTTTGATTTAAAATCCACCATTGTAATATGATGTACCTCCACATTACTTCGGCCAATTATATGAATACCAGTATAGGTTGATAAATTTTGGCCGTCAAATTTAAGGTAACTGATATGCTGGTTGCCGTTTGTCCCTTCTGTCGCGGAGTATAAACGCAGCATTTCATTCCAGTCCGCGGTTAGGCTGGTTTTGAGTATAGAGGCAACACCCTCGCCTTCAATACTCACACCTACGGATAGTTTACATTGCTGTGATTCTGTATATGTACCTTCCATTACGTGAATAATACTGCCCAGTGAATTCACCGACGTAGTTGCTTTGTATAACGAATGCCATGGGTTGCTTATACTGCCATTGCCGCTTTCATCACTTCCTTTAGAGCTAATATAATACGTAGTGGCAAAACTGCTTTGAATAATAATAATAATAAAAAACAAAATTGATAGTAATTTCATATTGATCTTTTCAACTGTATTTGAATAATGATAAGGTTAATTAACGAATATAGTAGATTCCTGAAATGCATATTATTGATGCTCAGCATAATCATCAAAATATGGAAAAGCAATATACGCTATAGGAATTTATATTAGGTTCAGGTCATTAAAATTTTTACCACCAATATAATTTTGGAAAACTATATTATTTTTCGCATTGTTTAATGCATTTAAATGTTGCTGATGGTGCAAATCAGTACCTACCAATTGTGCTATCCCCTTTTCTAAAATAAACTGTGCAGCCTTCTCCGCTTTTTTGCCATAATAACCAGTTAGTGATAACGCATTAACCTGTAAATGAAACCCCATTTCTTTTAACTGAAAGTATTTATCAAAATTTTGTTGGAAATAATGATACCGTTCGGGGTGCGCCATTATAGCAACGTAACCTTTTACCGTAATAGCGGATAATATTTCATCAAGATTTTCAGGGGTGGTTGAAAATGGAATTTCAGTAAGTATAATATTTTTATGAAGGGTTAAAAGTGGTTCATCTTTTTGTAAGAGTTCTAAAAAATAATCATCCAGCATATATTCTGCAGCAGCAGATATTTCTATATCTATACCGGCATTTTTACAGGCTTCTTTTGTTTTTTCTAAAGCGGCCGCAATTGTTTGCGGCGTGTTTCTATATAAGTCGCCAATAATATGCGGGGTAGCAATTGTTTTACGAATCCCCAAATCGTATAGACCTTGTATTAATTGCAGTGATGTTGCTATATCCGGCGAGCCATCATCAATGCCAGGTAAAATATGCGAATGTATATCTGTTGCGAAAGGCAATGTTTCAGGTAGATCGATCTTTTTTCTTTTTAAAAAACTAAACATGATTGAAAACGATATTAAATTGGTTCAGCAATATCCCTTCTTATTACCTGCAACTACTATTTACCAGATCCTATTTTTTCAATATTATTTTTATCTAGAGTTGTTATTAACTGCAAACCCATGCTCTCTATCCTTACACTGGCGCGGTTGCCGGATATTTGCAGCAGTATACCGTTATAATTCATCAGCACACCTTGCTTTACTTTCACTTTAGAATTTATTTCTAAAGGGCCATCTACCACCTCGACAGTAGCAAATTCTTTTAAAAAATTACGT
>JBBRPX010000012.1:0-32548 GCA_038227505.1 Chitinophagales bacterium | reverse complement strand
TATTGTATCAATTTTATGTTCAAATAATTTATACAAATGTTTACTGTTACAACTCGGGTGGTTGGTACCAATCTCAATCATTTCAATTTTTCCATCAACCCGGTAACATTTTAATATTGCTTTTCTCAATCCTTTTTCTTCCTTTACGAAACGGTTGCACAATGCATACAGCAAACGTTCCAAGGCAATCTCAATTCCTTTTCTTGTAGTAATGGGTTCCATACAAGGCAATCTTTCATAAAATAATTCTACTGGAATAACAGATTGTATCGTTTCTTCTTCTGCACCTGTTGCCTGGTCTAACCGTTGCAGCAATTCTTTTCCAAACCGCCTGCGCAATGCAGTGCGTGGCATTTGTACAAAACTTTTTATTTGCCCAAGCCCAAGTTTTTGCAATCGTTCGGTTATGCCTGTTTCTAGGCGAAGAGCAATTGCGGGTAAAGGCAATAATGCTGTCGCATGTTGTCCGCTTTCAACAATGCAGCTATCTTTTCCAAAACGTGCAACAGCCCATGCAGTGCCAATTGTATCCGCCATTCCAAACTTATGGTTGTAACCAAAATGTTGCAATCGGTTATGCATATCTGTTAAGTATTTTTTTTCGTTTCCCCATAAGTGTGCGCAACCTGTTACATCTAATAACAGACCATCACTATTATCAATAGCTACAGAAGGTGTAAAGCGAATAAACCATTCTGCAAGACCCGTCAATAATTTTATTTCTCTGTTTGGTTCATCATTAAAATGTTGGAGTGTGTGGTTAATTGTTCGGGCATCTGCTAATGACATTCCTTTAAATATTCCTTCTTGCTGAGCCAACGTGTTCGCTACTGTTACCTTCATTTTTCCATGATCGGGTGCAACTAATACAAACGGAATATCTTTCAACGCAGGGTTGCGACGCACCATCCAATCTGTTGCAAGATTGCAAAACCATATTGATATAAATCGCCGTTGCATATCATCCTGTTTTTTGTTGTAACTGCTGTGGAATAGCAGCAATTTTATTGTTGTACTTAAAACGTCCGGCACTGTATTCTATCTGCCATGAAGCTGGTTTTCCATTTCTTACTTTCAGCAAATCCACATTCCATCGTGGGAAACTTACACCTGGTAAATCATCGATATTTTCTCCCGGTAGGGAAGTTATTTTCCAACGGGTTACACAAGCTGTAATATTTATAGCCCTTGGATTATTCCTGATAATAAAACCTGTTACCTTACTTTTTTCAACCGCCAGTTGTAACCTGCGTGATTGTGTAAAACTGAGTTCTTTTATATCTCCGATAACCGCAGCAAGTCCTTCACATTTCAATGCTTCCTCTATTACCCAAAGCATTTCTTTTTCCTTTTTTAATTCAATAAAAATAATTTTCTCAGGTGCTATACCAAATGATTTTAATGCGGGTGGGAAAACGGTGGTATTATTCCCCACCCAAATTACTGGTCCGCAATCAACCATTAAAGGGTTTACGATACTTGCCACAAAAGCATTTGTTACTGCTGCATCTTCTTGTGCCGTTACAATAAATTCATGCATCACACCAACCGGAAAAGTTTTATCTGGAAAAGCATTTTTTAAAATTCCAATCGTTTTATCCAACCTGCTGTTATTGCCATCATGTCTAATACCCTGCAACAAAAGAATATCTTTTCGCAATGTTGAAATAATATTGGCTTTAGCTGTTGTCATTAAAAACTTAATTATTTAGCAAAAATACTAAATAAATTAGTATATTTAATAATAAAAAAATTACCCATTTATAAATAATTTGTTTTCAATGTTTTGAGAAACATATAATAAAATGATTAAAAATTTTTCTAAATTTCATTCTCTCATTGAGAAAAATATTTTAAATTATCTAAAATGTTAGAATTGAGGTAATAAATTTTACGTTTCAAATCATAACAAAAGCAGATTATAAATTTAGATTTTTCGGAAAAGTGTTTAGAGGTTATATTTTGATTACAAATATTTAACGAGAAATAATTTTTTAAAAAATAGATTGTGTTAAATCAATAAACTGTTTGGATAAGAAATTGTTTTAATTTTTACCAAATATCCGGCAAAATGAAACGGCTATTTTTTTGCGTTTTATTAACTTGTTAAATATGTGTGTTTCATTTAATCATTTAATATTGTGTTTATATTTAATTATTAATAATTAGCTTTTTTGTAGTCATTACAAAACTTCCACTCATAAAATATTATTCATGAAAATTAGATTTTTACTTTTCTCTATTGCTTTTGTGCTTAATGCTTCAAGCCAAACAGTATTTCAAAAAATAAGTTTTGCTGAGGCTATTGCTAAGTCTCAAAATACAGGGAAATTAGTTTTAGTTCAATTAGAATCACTTGATTGTGAAATGTGTAATTATGTTGTTACAAAAGCATTTGAAAATGAAATGTTATCAAAAAAAATAAACGAAACTTTTATCGCAATAAAAGTTGATTCAAAACATGCAGATAGAAATTTAATTAATGATTTGTACGATTTGCAGGATAAAAGCTTTGGTACACTGTTTATTGATGGTAATAGAAACTTGGTTCATCGCTATGACAAAACAACAACTTTAGCTAAGGATTATGACAAAGAATTTGATGTTGCATTATATCAAAACAGCGAGGTAATAAAATTGAATTTTCTTGGAGATAATTATAACAAATCTAAAAATAGTGATGACCTCGAACTTTGGATACTAGCAAGACGAATATTAAATTTAAACAATGACTCTCTCTTAAATATTTTCGCAAAAAATCTCCCACAAGATTCAATAAATTCTATAAGGATTTTAACTTTTATTGCCAAACAGTCACCGATAAGAAGTTCCATGGCAGATAATATTTTGAGAAGTAATATTAAGTTTAAAGAAGTGTGGTATGCTATTCCATTACAGGAAAGAATTTACCTTAACAATAAAACCATTTCCAAATCTATGCAAAAAGCCATTTTAGAAAAAAATGAAAGTTATGGTTTAAGTGTTGCCAATTTTGCAAGAGCAGTTTACAGCGATAACAAAACTGCGGGAAACAGCGTCTTCAATTTTCAGGCAATGAAGTATTACCAAGGGGTAGTTGATCTGGATAAATACATTAGGTATGCAACTTTTTTTCATGATTCGGTTATTTTAAAAACAACAGCAGCAGACGTTTTGAGAACTGATTCTATAAAAAAAGTTGAAATGATGAGCAATGCCCAAGCAGTTTCAACTGAATCGGTTGGTAATAAAAAAGTGGTTACAAAATCGTTTTCTTTTAGACCTCATGGTCAAAATTATACAAACACACTAAATGAAGCGGCATGGTTTATATATAAAAATACAAACGAAAAAATTTACCTGCAAAAAGCATTGGAATGGTCATCAAAAGGAAATCAATATTCCGAAAAATTTGAAGCTATGGATACCCAGGCAAGAATACTTTATAAACTTGGCGAAAAAAATGATGCTATCGAATTAATGGAAAAGGCCGTCCAATTAAAAAATGAAAGAATAAAATCTGTAACTGCATTTAAAAGTTTAGATGTTGTTTTAAATAACATGAAAGAAAATAAAACCATTATCGATACTGAATAAAGATTTTATAAAATAGATGGTTTCTCTTCTCATCAAAGTCTCGCACCGGGGACGTTTAGTTTTTCCTATTAAAAGCATTTTACCTGAACTGACACCACGTCCTGCATAGGCAAACACGTGGCTGCGAAGTGAAAGAAGACAATATTTACTGATTAATAATTATTTGTCATCAATGTAGGCCCTTGCCAAACGTGGGGTCATTTATCGTTTGTTTTCTCTAGAAACGAAAACTTTACTGTTCATTTTTTTACATGCTTACTATGTTATCAAAAGCATGTTACACTGTTAAATAAAATTTTTCAGAACTGTGTTCGCATTCTTCGGGCTTTGCACGTATGTTCCATTTTACTTTTCAAGGGTTTAAATAAATATAATTCAGTTTTTGTTGAATAAATTTGTAATCAATATAATTTTCAAATCAAAAGATAATTCCCAAATCCTCCTGTTTTTATTGTTGGCTTTTCGTTTTGTTTTACTTAGAAAATATTTATTGATATAACACTTTTAAAAACCTAGATGTTACTGCGAAAAACTCGCAACGTCAGGCAAAGACTGAGATGTTGCTTCGAAATAAATTTTGCAAATAGATTCGATCAAAGTTTTAAACTACTACAAGTGCAGAGCCGTTACAGCGAAGTAAAAAAACTGAAAACTATGATTAAAGGAAAGTTTAGTGGTCGTTTTCCATTACCGCTAATTCAATATAAGTTGGATACTTTGCAGAAAAATAGACCTTTTGTGTGGCTTTGATGTAGTCTGCATCTTTTGCTTCAAAAATATTGGATACAAATTTTTGAGGATTTCTGTCAATCAATGGAAACCAGGTACTCTGAACCTGTAACATCAGGTGATGCCCTTTTTTAAATACATGGTTAATGCTGTGGAGATCAATTATGAACTCTGCAGGTTTATTGGAAACCAGCGCTTGCGGATTGGAGAAACTTTTTTGAAAACGGCCACGAAAAACCTCCATAGCCACCGGCAACTGGTATCCACTCATGGACAAACTTTTTGTATCTATGGCCGGGTATACATCAATCAGTTTAACAATCCAATCGGCATCCGTACCACTGGTTGATGCAAAAAGATGCGCCGCAATTTTTCCGGTTACAGTTAAATCTTCTGTAAGTGAATCCATCGTAAAACTCAGTACATCGGGCCGGTTGCTAACAAAACGCTGGTCTTCTACCTGCCAGGTTTTCCACCTGCTTCCTGTTCCATAAGTGGCTTCAATAGGAAGGGATCTGTAAGGAACAGGTTTTGCAGGATCGCTTATGTATGATTCAAAAGCTACAGCAGCATTGGGGCTGGTGAAGGCAGCAGTATGATTGGCCGCCGCGTACAATCTTTTTATTATAATATTTTTTGGGGTCCAGGTGGTATAAGTTTTCCATTGATTGCTGCCGGTTTGAAAACAGGTGGCTTCATTAAATTTTCCGTTACCATTTCCTTTTAACCAGTAATCAAACCACTTTTTTTGCAGCGCACGAAACGCAACACCTGTTTCACTTCCAAAAGAAATTTTGCCCAGGCTATCACCTTTACCTCGGCCCCACTGCCCATGGCTCCAGGGCCCAAGCACAATAAAGTTACGGTTGAAAGTATCTTTCTTTTCCATGTGGCCGTACATTAATTGCGGGCCATTTATATCTTCCTGGTCGTAGTAACCTCCAACATGCAATTGGGGTATTTGAGGAAATTTTATATAATTTAAAGGTGAGTTCGTTTGCCAGTAAGCATCATAATTTGGATGTGCAAAAAAAATTGTTCCAGGTAGGTATTTTGTTATGAAAATATTGAGCGTTTACATTTTTTAAAGAACCTAATTTCAGGTACCAGTTAAAAAGATCGTATTGAGGAAAAGGAAAATCACTGTCAGTGGTTTTATCGTATTCAATCTCGTAGCTATATTCCATTCCGTAGCTTAAACGAAAAGCACCATTGTGATGAAAATCATCACCCAAAAAAAGGTCGCCCATACAGGCCTGTTCCGACGATGCTTTTAATGCAGGATGTGGATCAACAGAGCCTGTAAGTGCCAGCCATCCCGGGTATGAGATACCATAGATCCCCGCTTTGCCGTTGTTATTTGCAGTATTTTTTATCAGCCAGTCTACTGTATCCCAGGTATCTGTACTTTCATCAATAGCACCTTTTTGGGTAGCATGAACCAACGGCTGGTGTATCTGCATTTTGCCCTCACTTTTATATTTTCCACGAATATCCTGGTAAACAAAAATATAGCCTTCATCAGCCAGTACATCATGCAGCAATTCAGTTTTAAAAATGCTATCATCGGCAATAGAAATACTGGCTCCATAAGGTGTTCGCTGAATTAAAACAGGCAATGGAATTTTGGAAGCTGCCGGACTAATTATTACTGTATACAACTTAACCCCATCCCGCATTGGTATCATTACGGAAGTTTTTTTATACTGCTTGATTGTATCAAGCTGTGCATGCAGCAAAAGAAATGAGACAGCACAAAAACTAAACAGTACTATTTTTTTCATGAAAATTTATTTTTATGGTAGAGGTATGTTATAGGTAGATATATTTAAAATTTACATTAGCAATTTATTGATCAGCATCGCAGCCAATTGGTGAACCCGGAGGCGCCGGTTCATGCATCGTTGGTTTCGCATTTTCAGGTGACTTTATTCTTTCAAGCGTGAGCAGCATATAGCCTTTTTCTTTAGTATCAGTTGCTGTTTTTAATTGTGTCGTTGCATACGTTTTTATATCATCTATTCCGTTAAGTAGTTGCGCCTTTGTTGCAAAAGAGGCATCCTCATTAATAGACATAGCAAGCAAATAAGTTAGCATCAACTGTTCGTTTTGATGCTGAACCATTCCCGGTAAACCTTTTAAGCGTGCGGCTTTCCAGGTTTTTGCAGTCAACACTGCAATCATATCATCAATACCAAGTCCGTTATTTTCTGCCTGATATTGCACCATTCTGTTTAGGCGGCTTGCGTTAAATAAAAATGACAAAGGCAAATCAGCAGCAACTTCCGCAGCAGCTAAGGGATCAAAAGCAAGCCCTGTACGACGCTTAAATAATTCTCTGTTGTAATCGTACCCAGCCGGGCGTGGTGGTATTAATTTTATAATGTTTTCAGGTAATGCCAGTACTTGCGGATCCATGCAATCTACAACTGCATTTAATGCATTTAACTGTTCCTGTTTGCTTACTGATTTCGTTACCATTTGTCCGTCGCCACGTATGGCATAAGAGTAGTACATACCTCCCACTTCTTTTGTTACTGCCTCTACCTGATAACGGTGAAAAAGATATATCGGCACAAGTACATCTTCCAACATGGCCATCGGTGTACCTTTTCGGATATTATTTTCACCAAATTGCGACAATGCTTTGGCACGTACTTTCATTACATTTTTTAACTCACTCACCGGGTCTTTTCCATTATCCCATAAATGTGCATTTGGGTGTAGCCCACCGGGGTCACGGGCATCCCTGTCTGAAATAAAAGTAAGTCCATTGCCTGCGGCATCACTTAATATTTTATTCAAAGCAGCTGCTTCGTTAGTCTCTTTAGAGAATTGCTGGTAACCATATTGAATGCTCACTTTATCCCAGTCACCAATTTGGTTGGTATAAGCATTGCTTAAATCAATTTCATTATTGCTGTTTAAAGTAACCATTGGTGGTGGATAATCCATCACACTTGCACGGTTTTGCGCACTGGAAACATAGTTGTGCATCAACCCAAGTGTATGACCAATTTCGTGAGCCGCCAATTGTTTTAAGCGTTGCAAAGACATTTTGAGCATTTTATCATCTGCCGGCAATTCTCCTTTTTCAAAAGGTGCCAGCAAACCCTGCGCTATCAGATAATCCTGCCTCACACGCAAGGAGCCGAGTGTAACATTACCTTTTATTATTTCTCCGGTGCGGGGATCTACGACACCATTACCAAAACTCCAGCCTCTGGTTGAGCGGTGTGCCCAGTTAATCATGTTGTAACGAAGATCCATCGGGTCAGCGCTGTCAGGTAAAATTTTTACCTGAAAACCATTTATAAAACCGGCACTTTCAAAAGCCTGGTTCCACCAACTTGCTCCCTCCAGCAATGCACTGCGAATGGGTTCTGGTGTGCCATTATCCAGGTAATAAACAATAGGTTTTATGGCTTCACTTTTAGCAGCCAATGGGTCTTTTTTTTGAAGGCGATGACGAATAATAAAATTTTTCTGAATAGGTTCTGTTACCGGCGTACTGTAATCAAAATAAGAATTTGTAATGAAGGGCGACCGGGCATCGTACAGCCTTGTTTCAAAATTATTATCAGGCAATTGCACAAAAGAATGATGCATGCGCAAAGTAATGGCTTCAGCCTGGGGCGTTACTGAACTTACAAAATTACCCGGTCTTCCATCTTTATTTACAAAAGTAACTGTGGTTTCAAACTCCGTATTTAAAGGAAAACTTTTTGTTCTTGGATAATACATCGCACTTCGGGAGGCATCCAAACCATAACTTCCCTGTTTGGCATTTTGTAACTTGTTTGTAACCTCCATGGCATCACGCATTAAAAATTCTGTTGCATCTACTAGCACACTGCCACTGTTTTCTGCGGCTACGGTAAAACCCCAAATGGTAGATTGAGCAAAAGACTGTTCAACAGCTCTTTTTTCGGCAGCATCACCACTAACAGCTCGGTAAGCATAATTGGGTTCTATCAATAAAACTTTGTTGCCTACTCTGCTAAATTTTACAATGGCAGTTGTTCCTAATATTCCCCTGTCAAGCCCGACATCATTTAAGCCAAGCCCTGCCGGCAAAGATGTCTGGTACAATATTTCTTCTTCCAGTTTATTTATTTGCAACCATATTTTTCCTGCACTGTCATCTCTGTAAAAAGTAAAAAAGCCTTCGTAAGACTTCATGTTTTTTGTTTTTTCTTTAATAGTATTGATTTGTGCTATTGAATAAAAAGGAATAAAAAGCAGTAGAAAAAGGTAGCGTAACATGGTTGTTAGTTTATAATACACAAAATACAAATGATTAAGTTAATAGTAACGATGGAGTAATGAAAATTTATCTCTGTTATGTTGCAACTAATGATTGGAGCAACTTCCGGCAAGGGCTTAGAAATTGCTGCGAAGTGGATGCTTTTATCTATCAAACTTTACATAAAAAAAATTCCTTTCTAAATAAGAAAGGCATTTTTTATAAATTATCTTTTTACAAATCTATTCCCCCATAGCCTCAATACCCGGCAAAACTTTCCCTTCAAAATATTCTAGTAATGCACCGCCACCCGTGCTCACGTAACTTACTTTATCTGCCAGGTTAAACTTGTTTACGGCAGCAACGCTGTCACCACCACCCACAAGCGAAAAAGCTCCATTACTTGTAGCTTCAGCAACTTTCAAAGCAATAGCTTTTGTACCTGCTTGAAATTTTTCCATTTCAAAAACACCCATTGGTCCGTTCCACAAAATCGTTTTCGATTTACCTATTATTTCTGAAAAAATACCAACTGCTTTTCCACCAATATCCAATCCCATCCAGCCATCGGGTATCTGGTCGCTCGGTACATCTTTGGTATTTGCATCTGCAGCAAATTTATCGGCAATTACAGAATTTTCGGGTAAGTGAATGCTTACGTTTTTTTGTTTTGCTTTTTCTAAAATATCTAAAGCTGTTTGCATGCGGTCATTTTCGCAAAGCGAATTACCAATTTTACCGCCACGGGCTTTTATAAAAGTATATGCCATGCCGCCACCAATTATAATATCTGTTGCACGATCCAGTAAATTTTCAATAATAAGTATCTTGTCTGAAACCTTTGCCCCGCCTATAATGGCGCAAAATGGTTTTTCGCTATTATGCATTACTTTTTCTGCACTTGCTACTTCTGCTTCCATAAGCAAACCAAACATTTTATTTGCAGGCTCATAAAATTTTGCAATGATGGCTGTAGATGCGTGTGCCCTGTGTGCAGTACCAAATGCATCGTTCACATACACATCGCCAAGTGTACTCAGTTTTTTTGCAAAAGCTTCGTCACCCTTTTCTTCTTCTTTATGAAATCGTAAATTTTCCAATAGCAATACTTCGCCTTCACGCAGCATGGTTGCTGTCATTCCTGCCTGCGATCCTACACAATCATCAGCAAAGAAAACTTTCGTTGATCCACCTAATAATTCATGTAAATGATTTACCAAATGCTTCAGCGAATACTCATTTGTTGGTCCGTCTTTTGGCCTGCCTAAATGACTCATTAAAACTACTTTTCCACCATCACCCAATATTTTTTTTAAGGTTGGAATAGTAGCCGTCATTCTTGTATCGTCCGTTATTTTAAATGCATCATCCAGCGGTACATTAAAATCTACCCTTACCAAAGCTGTGTGTCCTTTAAAATTGAAGTCTGAAAATTTGCTCATGCTGATTAATTATTTAAGTTGCTATTGATTTATTTTATTTTTAGGTAAAGTTACCTTTTTACAGATAAAATAAAAGCTTCCTTTGTAGAGGAAGCTTTGTGTATAAAATTATTCTTTGTCATTTACTTTATCAACCCTGCAAAATAATTTACAGTTCTCACCAATTGAGATACATAACTCATTTCATTATCGTACCAGCTTACCGTTTTAACCAGTTGCTTATCGCCAATAGTTTGTACTTTGGTTTGTGTTGCATCAAACAAAGAACCGAAGTTTATACCAATAACATCGGTACTTACAATTTCATCTTCGTTGTAACCAAAACTCTCGTTGCTTGCAGCTTTCATTACAGCATTTACTTCTTCAACTGTTACCGTTTTTTCTAAAATAGAATAGAGCTCTGTTAAAGACCCTGTAATAACCGGGACTCTTTGTGCACCACCATCTAATTTACCTTTTAGCTCAGGCAAAACCAATCCAATTGCTTTTGCTGCGCCGGTGCTGTTTGGTACAATGTTGGCAGCTGCGGCTCTTCCTCTTCTAAGGTCATTTTTTGGGTGTGGCGCATCTAATGTATTTTGGTCGTTGGTATAAGCATGTATGGTACTCATGATACCGGTAACAATTCCAAAATTATCATTCAATGCTTTTGCCATTGGCGCAAGGCAATTAGTTGTACAACTTGCACAACTAATAATGGTTTCTGTGCCGTCCAATATTGCATGGTTTACGTTGAATACGACTGTTTTTAAATCGCCGGTTGCCGGTGCAGATATAACAACTCTCTTTGCGCCTGCGGTAATATGTGCCTGCGCTTTTGCTGCGTCTGTAAAAAAACCGGTGCTTTCAATAACTACATCCACATCGTGATTGCCCCATGGAATTTGTGCAGGATCTTTTTGTGCATATACTTTCACTTCGTGGCCATTAACCACAATCGCATTTTCTGTCGATGTTACTTTCTCATCAAATCTTCCCTGGGCACTGTCATATTTTAATAAATGAGCCAATGTTGCAGGGCTCGTTAAGTCATTAATTGCAACTATTTCTATTCCTTCCATATTGTGTATCTGGCGAAATACCAAACGGCCAATTCTTCCAAAACCATTGATGGCTACTTTAACTGAACTCATAACTGTTTATTTGAAATGATTATAATTTTTGAAGTGCAAAATTACATGTTGTTATCAATTAATGAATCAAATAATTTAAGTGTGTCTAATGCTTAACTTTTTAATAGATTTCTACCATCTGTTTTACAAATCTGCCATTGCTGTAAAAGAAATGAGCAGGGCAATGATAATTACCTACTTTTATATTCTAAACTTAAAACAAACTCAAATGAAAAGTACAGGTTTATTAATTTTATTAGCAGTAGTTGTTATAATTGGCTTTTTAGGCTGTAACGGCTACAATGGCCTTGTAAAGCAAGATGAAAGTGTAACAAAAGCATGGAACAACGTACAGACTGAATACCAGAACAGATCTGACCTTGTTGGTAATTTGGTGAACACCGTAAAAGGTGCAGCCAACTTTGAGCAAAATACACTAACAGCAGTTGTGGAAGCCCGTGCGAAAGCTACCAGCGTAAATATTAATGCAGATAACCTTACCCCGGAAAAGATTGCACAATTTCAGGCTGCACAAGGGCAGTTATCTGGCTCGCTGAGCAGATTACTTGCAACAGTAGAAGCATATCCAACTTTAAAAGCAACAGAAGGTTTTATGAGGTTACAAAGCCAGTTGGAAGGAATTGAGAACAACATCAAAAATTCCCGTAAGGTATTTAATGAAGAGATAAATGTTTACAATACAAAAGTGCGTTCTTTCCCAATGAATATTTTAGGCGGCATTTTTGGTTTCCATGCAAAAGAAGGTTTTAAGGCAGATGCAGGTGCAGAAAAGAAAGTAGATGTAAACTTTGATGACCTGAACAAAAAAAAGTAAGTATTTTTTATTAATATTAAATGAACAACAAAAAGTATATTCCTTACATCATAGGAGCTGTGTTGGTAGTAATGGGATTGTATCTCATTACTACTTATAACGGTTTAGTAAAGCAAGATGAGAAAGTAAAAGTACAATGGAGTGAAGTTCAAAATGCTTACCAGCGCAGGCTGGATCTAATACCGAATCTAGTAAACACAGTTAAAGGCAACGCAGGTTTTGAGCAGAATACATTGCAGGAAATTACGGAAGCCCGTGCCAAGGCAAACTTTGTAAATGTGAGTGCCAACAATGTTTCGGCCAATGCATACAATGCGCAAACACAGGCTCAGGATGAATTGGCAGCTTCTGCAAACAGATTGCTCATAACTGTTGAAAAATATCCCGATTTGCAGGGCACAAAAGCTTTTACAACTTTACAGACCCAATTAGAAAGAACAGAATTACGGATAAAAGTTGCCCGAAAAGATTTCAACGAAGCCATACAATATTACAACAGCAGTGTCAGGGGTTTCCCAACAAAAATGGTAGCAGGCATATTTGGCTTTGCTCCAAAAAATGGTTTTCAGTCAGATGCAGGTGCAGAAAAATCAACAGAAATAAAATTTAAATAATGGGCTTTTCCTTTTTTAAAAAGAAAACTTTCTTTACTGATGCTGAAAAGCAAAAGGTAGTAGATGCCATTCGCAAAGCTGAACACCGTACAAGCGGTGAAATACGTGTATTTGTAGAAAGTAAAAATGCATATATGGACCCCATGGACAGGGCTTCAGAAATTTTTTATAATCTAAAGATGGATAAAACGGACGAGCGGAATGCTGTGCTTTTATACGTCGCTGTAAAAGATAAACAACTAGCCCTTTTTGGTGATGAAGGAATTTACAAAACTACAGGAGAAGAGTATTGGAACAATGCGGTAAAATTGATGCTCAAACAAATTACTGCCGATGATATTATTGGTGGCATGGTGCATTGTATCAGAAGTATCGGAGAAACGCTGCACGAAAAATTCCCTTACAATAAACTGGACGACAAAAATGAGTTGCCCGATGAAATCGTTTTTGGTAAATAAATGCTCTTACAAATACAATTACATGAACCGTTTTATAAAAATATCTTTTACCGTTTTATTGCTGTTTAGTTCGGTATTGGTATGGGGACAAACATTTCCTGAAAGACCAAACCCATCAAGGCTTGTAAATGATTTTACAAATACCTTAACTGCAGAGCAAATGCAGGCGCTGGAAACAAAATTGGTGAGGCTAGACGATAGTACATCCACACAGATTGCTGTTGTAATTGTACCTTCTGTAAATGGTGCCACTATTGCCGATTACAATGTAGGGCTACTGCGGAAATGGGGGGTAGGAACCAAAAATAACAATGGGGTAATTTTGTTAATTGCCAAAGATGACCGCACACTCGATATTACGGTAGGTTATGGCTTGGAAGGTGCGCTTACTGACGCCACTTCAAAAAGTATTATTGACGATATTATTGTTCCAAATTTTAAAGGTTCTGATTACTACAGAGGAATAGATCTTGGCACAGATGCCATTATGCAGGCCGTTAAAGGCAAATACAATGCACCTAGAGCAAAAAGTGCAGCGGGTGGTAACGGCATTTACAGAATTATATTCTTTATCATTATTATTATAATAGTTTCACTTATCTCCCGTGGCGGGGGTGGAGGCGGAACGTTTATGAGTCGCAGGGGACAGAGCGGCATTGGCCAGGCTTTACTGCTCGGTGCTCTTTTTGGTGGTGGGGGTCGTGGTGGCGGCGGAGACTGGGGTGGTGGTGGAGGTGGCGGCTTCGGCGGTTTTGGTGGTGGCAGCGGCGGCGGCGGCGGTGCAAGTGGCAGTTGGTAAATGCAAATCAGTATAAACAATATTTCTTTTTTTAATTTTAAGAAATAAGCTCGCTGATCATTCAAACTCACATAAATAAATACTTTTAAATAAATAATATTATTTTCGGTTTAAATTTTAGCCGCAGATTTTCAGAGTAATCTGCGAATCTGCGGCTAATGATTTTATAGTGATCTAATGGTAAATAGAAAAACGCTTTTTTAATAAAATTCTTTATAAATAGTTTCCAGATACATATTGCATATCCTAATCAATATACAAAGTCATTCATAATCATATTTAAAAACTTGCTAGTTTTAGATTGATAATAATTAATGGCTTTAATACTAAAACAATTTTAATGATAAAAAAAGTTTTTATCTTTTTTGTATATACAGTTATCTGTACCTCAAATATTTTTGCACAAAAAGAAGATCTGGTAAAATATGTAAACCCATTAATGGGAACGCTTTCAAAACCTGATTTATCAAATGGTAATACGTACCCCGCAATCAGCACACCATGGGCTATGAATATGTGGACGCCACAAACCGGCGAAAATGGGAATGGGTGGCAATACCAATACACAGAAGAAAAAATAAGAGGCTTCAAACAAACTCACCAGCCAAGCCCGTGGATGAATGATTACGGCATTTTTTCCATTATGCCGGTTACAGGTAAAGCAGTATTTAATCAAACAGACAGGGCAAGTTGGTTCTCTCATAAATCAGAAATATCGCAGCCTGATTATTACAGTGTTTACCTGGCAGATTACAATGTAACTACAGAAATTACACCAACCGAAAGAGCCGCAATTTTTAAAATTACCTATCACAGCAAAGACAGTGCTTTTGTAGTGGTAGATGCATATAACCGTGCCAGTTATGTAAAAATAATTCCTGAAGAAAATAAAATTATCGGTTACACTACCAGATACGCAAGAGGTAAATTGCCAAACTTTGCCAACTATTTTGTTATTCAATTTAATACTCCGTTCACCTATAAAAAAGTTTGGCAGAAAGACAGTTTAATTGATAGCCTTGAAACCAAAGGAGATAATGCAGGAGCAATTATTGGTTTTAATATCACCAAAAATAACCAGCAGGTTATTGCAAAAGTTTCATCATCATTTATCAGTGCTGAGCAAGCAGAGCTAAATTTAAAAAGAGAAGCAGGCAACAAAACTTTTGAGGAAGTTCGAACCAATACCCACAAACTTTGGAACGATGTTCTATCAAAAGCGACTGTAGAGGGTGGAACAGATGAACAGAAAAAAACATTCTATTCATGCTTATATCGGGCAGCATTATTTCCCAACAAATTATACGAAAAAGATACATCTAATAACATTGTGCATTACAGTCCTTACAACGGAAAAGTGTTACCTGGTTTTATGTACGGTGGCACAGGCTTTTGGGATACATTCCGGGCTTTGTATCCGTTACTGAATTTACTGTATCCTTCCATCAATGCTGAGATGCAGGCAGTCCTGGCAAATGATTACAAAGAAGGAGGTTTTCTGCCCGAGTGGAGTAGCCCGGGTTTTGCAGATATTATGATTGGCAATAATTCTGCTTCGGTGGTGGCAGATGCTTTTATCAAAGGCACAAAAAACAACGATGCAATTACTTTGTACGAAGCATTGCAAAACGGTGCTGCAAAAGAAGGTCCTATATCAGCAGTTGGTAGGCTAGGTGTGCGTTATTACAATGCGCTTGGTTATGTGCCATACAATGTTGGCATCAATGAAAATGTTGCCCGAACGCTGGAATATGCCTTTGATGATTTCAGCATTTTTAAAATGGCACAAAAGCTTTCTAGGCCTGCAAAAGAAATTGAAATGTATGCACAGCGTTCGCTTAATTATAGAAATGTTTTTGACAAGGAAAGTAACTTAATGCGAGGCAAAAATGTAGATGGCAAATTTCAAAGCCCATTTAATCCCTTAAAGTGGGGCGATGCATTTACCGAAGGCAACAGCTGGCATTATACGTGGAGTGTGTTTCACGATATTGATAACCTAGCCAATTTAATGGGAGGCAAAAAGCAATTTGCAAACATGCTTGACTCAGTATTTATTTTACCTCCAACATTTGATGATAGTTATTACGGCGGCACCATTCACGAAATAAGAGAAATGCAAATTGCTAACATGGGGCAATATGCACACGGCAACCAGCCAATCCAACACATGATCTATTTATACAACTACGCAGGGCAACCTTACAAAACTCAATATTGGGTGAGGGAAACAATGAACAGAATGTACAAACCTACGCCTGACGGGTATTGTGGAGATGAAGATAATGGGCAGACATCTGCCTGGTACGTTTTTTCTGCGTTGGGTTTTTATCCTGTAACACCGGGCGTTAATCAATATGTTTTGGGTGCTCCACTTTTTAAAAAAGTAACTCTAAATTTAGAAAATGGTAAAAAGTTTATCATCAACGCAACAAATAACAGTGAGCAAAACAGGTATGTGACTACACAAAAACTCAACAACAATAACTATACTAAAACATGGTTATCGCACAGCGATATTTTAAAAGGCGGCACATTTAATCTTGGCATGAGTGCACTTCCAAATAAAGCAAGAATGACTACTACGGCAGATTTGCCATACTCATTTTCAAAAGATGATAAAGACATTTATTTGAAAGTGAAAGATTTGTTGCCCATGAGCAATGAGGCATTTTTAAAGAACGAAAGCAAGCCTGACACCATCACAAAAAACGGTCTTACTTTATATTTTATTGATGAGGATAATTCCTTTACAGACACCTATAAAAAAAGATTTGTAAATACCTATTTTGAACAATATCCCAAACTTATAAATAAGTACAATGCCAATAGCCCCACAGCTGTCACTTTTATCATAGATAAAAAATATGATGGTGTAGCAGCAACAAGTGATGGTGCCATTCGCTACAATCCAGCATGGTTTCAAAAAAAGCCTGAAGACCTCGATGTAATTACCCACGAGCTGATGCATGTGGTTCAGGCTTATCACGACAATAAAGTGCCTGGTTGGGTTACAGAAGGTGTTGCAGATTATGTTAGAGCCACAGAAGGTATTAATAATAAAAATACAGGATGGACAATGCCCGAAGTTAAGCCAGAGCAGAACTACAATAATGCTTACCGTATTACTGCCCGTTTTTTTGTTTGGATTACGCAACGTTACAAACAAAACTTTGTACAGTTATTGGATGATATAGCCCGTAAAAATCAATACTCGCTGGAAACTTGGAAAACAATTACCGGCAAATATGTAGAGGATCTTTGGAAGGAATACGTTGCGGATTCAACAATTAAATAAAACCAAATTTTTAACATGATAAGTTTTAAAAAAGTATTATCAATATCGGTCTTTCTTACTGCTTTTTTTCCTGTCTTTCATTCATCAGCACAAACCAAGAATGAATTGATAAAATATGTAAACCCAATCATTGGTACACAAAAAATGGGACATACATTTCCGGGTGCAACTGTGCCTTTTGGTATGGTGCAGTTAAGCCCTGATACTGATACGCTGCAATACATTGTAAATGGGAAATACAATCCTGATATGTACAAATATTGTGGCGGCTATCAATATGATGATAAAACAATTGTAGGGTTTAGTCATACGCATTTAAGTGGTACAGGTCATTCAGATCTTGGTGATTTTTTGGTAATGCCAACTGTTGGCCCTTTAATGCTAAACCCCGGTGTAGCAACGATTCCACGCAGCGGTTTTCGTTCAGCATTCAACCATGCAAATGAAAAAGCAACTGCAGGATATTATGGGGTGCAATTGGACGATTACAATATTAAAGCAGAACTAACCGCAACAGAAAGGGTAGGGTTTCATCAATATACTTTTCCTGAAACAAAAGATGCCCATATCATTTTAGACTTAATACATGGCATTTACAATTATGAAGATAAAAATGTGTGGACGGTTGTTAGGGTTGAAAATGATACGCTCGTTACAGGTTACAGGCAAACATTTGGCTGGGCAAGAACGAGGGTTGTGTATTTTGCTATGGCGTTTTCGAAGCCCATCCTAAATTATGGATCATCCAGCGAGGGCAAAAAAGAATTGTACCGTGGTTTTTGGGGCAAGTTTAACCAGCGGGAAAATTTCCCTGATGTAGCAGGCAGACAGATAAAAATGTTTTTCAATTTCAACACAGTTTCAAACGAAAAAGTAAAGATAAAGTTTGCCTTATCAGGCGTTAGCACCGCAGGTGCATTAAAGAATATGAATGCCGAAATTCCACATTGGGATTTTGAAAGAACCGTAAAAGAAGCAGAAGCAAAATGGGAGAAAGAATTATCGAAAGTTACCATCGAGGCGCCGGAAGATACCAAGGTTAATTTCTATACGTCAATGTATCATTCTTTTTTGGCACCGAATACTTTTATGGATGTTGATGGTAATTACAAAGGACTGGATTACAATGTTCATCATGCAGATAATTTTGTAAATTATTCTACTTTTTCTTTGTGGGATACCTACCGTGCATTGCATCCTTTATACAATATTTTGCAGCCTAAGCGCAATGGCGATATGGTAAAATCGATGCTGGCGCATTACGACCAAAGTGCCTTGCACATGTTGCCAATCTGGAGCCATTATGCAAATGACAACTGGTGCATGAGTGGCTACCACAGCGTATCCGTAATAGCAGATGCAATTATAAAAGGTAATACAACGATAGATGCAAAAGCAGCATTGGCAGCCTGTGTGGCCACAGCAAGAAAAATGAATTATGAAGGTATTGGCGCTTATTTAAAATTTGGTTTTATCCCTGCTGACAAATCAAATGTGTCGGTTTCCAATACGTTGGAATATGCTTACGATGACTGGTCCATTGCGCAGCTAGCAAAAAAAGTAGGTGATGTAGAAATATACAATGAATTTATTTTTCGCTCTGCCAGTTATAAAAATATGTTTGATAAAGATGGCTTTGTAAAACAAAAAGACAGTACCGGTAAATTCTTACAAAACTTTGATGCATTAAGCACAAACGGACAGGGATTAATTGAAGGCAACTCATGGAACTATAGTTTTTTTGTACCGCATAATCCTGCCGATTTAATTAAACTAATGGGAGGCAACAATAAGTTTGTTGGTAAAATGGATTCGCTTTTTACCATGTACCTGCCTGATAAATATTTTGCTGAGACCGAAGATATTACACGTGAAGGAATCATAGGAACTTATGTTCATGGAAACGAGCCTGCACATCACGTTGCATACCTCTATAATTTTACTGATAAGCCATGGAAAACACAGGAGTTAATTCGTAAAATATTGCACAATCAATACAAACCAACACCCGATGGATTGGGTGGCAACGATGATTGCGGACAAATGAGTGCTTGGTATATTTTTAGTTCATTAGGCTTTTATCCCGTTGCACCAGGCTCAGATGAATACCAGATCGGCAGCCCAATTGTAAACAAAGCAATACTCAATTTAGAAAGTGGAAAGCAGTTAAGAATTAATGTCCAAAATCAAAGCGAAGAAAATAAATACATAAAATCAGTTTCAGTAAACGGAAAATTGCTTTCAGGAACTACCATTAAACATTCAGATATAATGAACGGCGGCGAAATCATTTTTACAATGACAAAACAACACAGCAGATGAGACGCCGATTATGTATTTTAGTGAGAACGGTAAAAATCAACGAGTCAACGAGTCATCCAATAAACTAAGTTACCCGCAAACCATAACCTGCAATCCGCAACCCATTGACCCATTGACGTACAACCCATAACCCGCAACTCGAAACTATCAACCAATAACTCTCTCATAGCTTTAACCTATAACTATATAAAATCTATTAATAAAAATTATCGGTAATAAGCTTGTAAATTTATTATGAAAATATACAAACTCATACTATGGAAAACAATATAACCGCAGGCGCAGCAGTTTACAATGTAAACAATGCAACTGCTGAAGCAAAGTGTCCTTTTTTAGCAGGGGAGCTTGGTCCTAAAAGGCAGCAATTTGCAGGTGCAGGTCCTGTAAACCGTGATTGGTGGCCTAACCAGCTCAAACTAAATGTACTGCGTCAAAACTCTTCATTGACTGATCCTACAGACAGCAATTTTAATTATGCAGAAGAATTTAAGAAGCTGGATTTAGCAGAACTTAAAAATGATCTTTTTAAAGTGATGACCACATCTCAGGATTGGTGGCCGGCCGATTATGGTACATACGGTGGATTATTTATTAGGCTTGCATGGCACAGTGCAGGTACATACCGTATTGCTGACGGGCGTGGTGGCGCAGGCTTTGGCACGCAACGTTTTGCTCCGCTAAACAGTTGGCCGGATAATGCTAACCTCGACAAAGCACGTTTACTTTTATGGCCGCTGAAGCAGAAATTTGGTAAAAAGATTTCCTGGGCAGATCTGTTGATTTTAGCAGGAAACTGTGCATTGGAACAGGCGGGCTTTAAAACATTTGGTTTTGCAGGCGGTCGTGCAGATGTGTGGGAACCACAGGAAGATATTTATTGGGGTTCGGAGCGTGAGTGGCTCGGAGACAATCGCTATACCGGCGATCGTGAATTAGAGCAACCACTTGCAGCAGTGCAAATGGGTTTAATATATGTAAATCCCGAAGGGCCAAACGGCAACCCTGATCCGATGTTATCAGCACGGGATATTAGAGAAACATTTGCCCGCATGGCAATGAATGATGAAGAAACCGTTGCATTGATTGCAGGCGGACATACACTCGGCAAAACCCATGGCGCTGCAGATGCAAGTGAATATGTAGGTGTGGAGCCCTCAGCTGCAGGTATTGAGCAACAAAGTAAGGGCTGGCACAACACCTTTGGCAGCGGTAAAGGTGCAGATACCATTACCAGCGGTTTAGAAGGTGCCTGGACAACAACGCCAGCTAAATGGAGCAATAACTATTTTGAAAACCTTTTTGGTTACGAGTGGGAAAAATACAAAGGTCCGGGTGGTGTTCACCAATGGAGGCCTGTTAATAACGGTGGCGAAGGCTTGGTGCCAGATGCATACGATCCATCAAGAACTCATCAGCCATTTATGTTGACAACAGATATTGCGTTGAGAGTAGATCCAATCTACGAACCAATATCACGTCACTTTTTGGAAAACCCTGCGGAGTTTAACGATGCATTTGCGAGAGCATGGTTTAAATTAACGCATAGAGATATGGGGCCAAAAGTTCGCTACTTAGGTGCGGAGGTTCCTTCGGAAGAATTGATTTGGCAAGATCCTGTTCCTGCGGTTACGCACGAATTAATTAATGAACAGGATGCAGCAGATTTAAAAGCAACCATACTTTCTATAGCCCTGCCGGTTTCTCAACTGGTATCAACTGCATGGGCATCTGCTTCTACTTTCCGTGGCAGTGATAAGCGTGGTGGTGCAAATGGTGCACGTATCCGCCTTGCACCGCAAAAAGATTGGAAGGTTAATAACCCAAGCCAATTATCAAAAGTTTTAGAAAACCTTACAGGCATACAACATGTGTTCAACAGCACTCATGCAGGCGGTAAGCAGGTTTCTATGGCAGATCTTATTGTGCTGGCAGGCAATGCAGGTATTGAGCAGGCAGCAAAAAATGCAGGCCATAATATCACGGTGCCTTTCACTGCGGGCAGAACAGATTCATCGCAGGAGCAAACCGATGTACATTCATTTGAAGTGTTGGAGCCGCAGGCAGATGGTTTCCGCAATTATGCAAAGGCAAAATTCACTGTTTCTGCAGAAGAAATGTTGATTGACAAAGCACAATTACTAACACTATCAGCGCCCGAAATGACAGTGCTTGTTGGTGGTATGCGTGTACTTAATACCAATTTCGATTATGCACAAACAGGTGTTTTCACAACCCGTCCCGAAGTGTTAACCAACGATTTTTTTGTAAATCTTTTGGATATGAATACCACATGGAAAGCCGTGTCAGAAACAGACGATGCATTTACTGGTTCAGACCGTAATACTGGGCTACTAAAATGGATTGGCACCCGTGTAGACCTTATTTTTGGCAGCAACACAGAGCTAAGAGCCATTGCAGAAGTATATGCCTGCGAAGATTCAAAAGAAAAGTTCGTACATGATTTTGTAGCCGCATGGACAAAAGTGATGAACCTCGATAGATTTGACTTGGCATAAACCAATCATTTAAATATGTAAAAAACCGGTCAGTTAATGGCCGGTTTTTTTATGGAAATCTATATTTAAATCAAGAGAAATATTTTCGAAGATTTTGTCAATAAATATTCAGAGCAGCTTTTAATGCGTTCTCAAATTCAGCGGCTGTAAATTTTTTCTCATAAAATTTTCTGTACCCGTTTTTTCTATTTACAATTAATGTAGCAGGTATTGCGCCGCTCCAGTCCGGTGAAATGATGGGGCAAAAATAATCTGCATTCGTTTCATCCAGCCAGGTAATATTGGCTACATATTTTTTGGCAGCTACAAACTTTTTAATTTTAGCAGGGTAGTAATCTTCAAGGTCAAGACTTATTAGGTGCAGCGCTACTTTATCTTTTTTGTATTTGTTTGTATATTTTATGAGGTCCGGTATTTCTTCCACACATGGTTTGCAAAACGTCGCCCAAAAATTTATTACCAATACAGAATCTGACGTGGCTATTAGGTTTTCAATAGCTGTTATTTTATATTTTTTAATTGCTGACAGGGTGAAGTGTGAGCTGCACAAATTAATAAAACAAGCAAGCAAAAACTTTTCATGCTGCAAATATCTAATTTTAAAAATGTACATCGTAAAAAATACTTGGGGCGTTCAACTTCTAACAATATTCATCTGTTGTAACGGGCTATCCGCAGTACTCCTCGTCATTTCAGCCGTAAAAACGGCTTCATTCCTGCGGGGTACCTGCTCCTATCCCTGCGCCTTTCAGCATTGGTTCTTTGGCCGACAATAATTGAAAGGCTACCCCAATTCGTAAAATATGTGCAGGTTATAAGTACCCTGGCGTAAAACCACGGTTTTAATAATGATGCCACACCATGCTATGATAACCGGCAGCAGCACTTGTAAGTCAACAGACAATTTAATTGTTCAAACAGAAACTGAGTTAAAGACAGACGTATAAGTTTTTTAAAAACTTATACGTCTGTCTTTAACCAAATATTTATACAACATTTTCATTTGTTCTTTCAAGCTTAAATCACAGGACGCCTTTTTTTAAAAAAAAAGTTCATTCTTGGGGCTTTTAAACATTGCTCATGCAGCATTTCAAGGAAACGTTGCATTTGTTTTTTCTTAAATTATTTTGCCGAGAATTCAACTTTTTTATTTGATGGACTGTAAGCGATTTTAAGTTTTAGTTCAACTTTTTTTAACTTCTCTGCATACTGTAATTGATTGCCTTAATTTCTTACCATAATACATCCTTGTTATTAAAAAGTCCAATTCCCCTCCCAAGGAGGGGTGCCCGCAGGGTGGGCTGGTATTGAATTTTTGCCTGTAGCAGTTCTTCATTAGTCTTTTTTGTCGCCTTGGTATTGTTCAGTAAAATAGTGGCTCTTTTATAGTCTATCTTATCTGCTACGCCTACTTTGTATTGGTAGTAAGCATCTTTCAGGCTTTTTGCAATGCGGATAATATTTGCCGCTGCTACCGCAATTTGTTGCTGGGTAGATAGTACATCGTAAAATGCTTTGGTAACATTTACAGCTACAACAATTTTACGGTCGCCGGTATTTTGCCGGGTTTGTAACCGCACATCGTTGCTGGTTTGCCGGGCAAGCAATGCATCTCTGTTAAAAATATTTTGCGTGGCAGAAAACTGTGCGGCTGATGTATTGTTTACACCCAACCTCACTGGGTTACCACCAATAACACTTGTTTGGACGATAAAATTATGCTGGTAGTTGTAATTAAAATTTAGCTGCGGGTACCAGTCTGCCAAACGGCTTCTGATCTGCTGGTCTGTTATCCTTTCATCTATTTGCGATTGCTGAATAAGTGTTTGGTTTTTTACAGCATAAGCAATGGCCTTTATAAGTGTGATGCTGTCACCAATATTATTTAAAGAAGATTGGGCAGTGGCAGGATAGCAGAAAACAAAAATAAATAAGGTTGTAAAAATGCTTTTAAATAAAGAACATCCCATGTGTTGCATGAAGGAAAATTTGAAAATGATAGTCTGTAAAAGTAAAGGTCAAACTTTTTTAGTACCAAAGTCCGATTTACAATGTATAGACACCGAATTATCAAATTTTATTCCTTTTTTAATTTTATTAAAATATTGCCGTTATTAACAAACGCTTGTTTCTTGATAATAATTTGTAGCAAGCATAATTTAATTAAGTTAATCAATTTTATAATAAAAGTTTAGTAACAGGAAATTCTTGATCTCATAATGGGGAAATGTTTACGCAATAAAATTCTTAAAAAATGGTAAATTTCTATTGGTTTAATAGCATTATTTTTAATTCTACACCTGCGCTTCGGCTATTTTATATTGTTCATACTTCCATTCCTTATCCATATAAAATGTGCCAAATGGTAAAAAAGAAACTGCCAATGCCTTGCAAAACCACCAGAAATTTTTCTTGTTGGCTATGACAACCATTAATGCCAATACGATAAATGCAACAAATAACCCCCCATGTAAACCACCAACGATTCTGACAGGCATGGGCATGTTTGCAAAATATTTTAATGGCATAGCAATGCACAACAGTACTAAAAAAGAAATACCCTCCAGAAAGGCTATTTTACGAAAGAGGGGGAATGGTTTTTTCATATGTTTTATTAAGTGATTAGCCGGTATTAGTTTTCGCAGCAATAAAAAAACTAAAAAAATAAAAAAATATGAGCTGGATAAAGTTTTAAAAGCTTTGTTAAGGAATATAATTTCATATGTCAGTAATAGATTCTTTTTAATTTTAAATAATGGCTTTCATTACATCTCTAATAAAAATAATGCCTGCCGCTTTTTCGCCATTTAAACAGGCAAATATCATATTTTTTTGCTTATCAATTCCATATAAGGTACCCATGCATCATTCAATTGACCAATAACGCAAATGTTAGTTTTTATTTTATTCGAAGTCTTATCAATCGTTTTGTTTACCTCCAAAAAAATTGTAAGTCGGCCTGTTTTTCTAAGAAATCCCAACAGTTATCATTTTTATTGATCATCATTGCTGAATGTTTTTTCTGTCATTATTTCAATAAAGTTAATAATGATATATAAATTATTTATGAAAAGAAAAAGTTCCCCGCTGGTTTTAAAATATTAGTACTGTACAAGTTAGATTTTAAAAGAATAGTCGATTTGCGGTTAAACTAAAATTCTACCTAAGTTAGTCTGTCAAGTACATTTCTTCTCTGCGGTACAATCCTTAAAATAACACATATTATTTTCAAATCGAATAGATAATATCTTCGATTATGAGATTCGGAAAAACTTTAACAAAACCTATTATTGGCATAAAAAGTGTTTCTGTTTTGGCTGTGGATTTTAGTCCTCAAAATTAATGCAGGCCTGCAATGCATATAGTCAAAATATAGAAAACTCATTTGTAATAGATTTTTATGAATAAAAAATTACTACTTTACTTTATTGCCGTTATGGCTGGTTTATCTACGTTGTCAGCACAAAATCGTGTAATTACCGGTACTGTTACTTACAAAAATAATTCAACGGTTGCAATAGGTACTACTGTTTCTTTTAAAGGATCAAACGGTTCCACACTTACAGATCATAATGGAAAATATTCCATTTTCGTTTCGGGGAATGCTAAAAAATTAATATTTTCCTCTGCCGGTACAAAAACAATTGAAGTAGATATTACGGGAAGAACAACAATTGATGTAGAACTTTCTGAAGACCTGGTTGAACTGGAAACAACTGTAATTACTGCCCTCGGTCTTAAAGGGCAGCGGGATAAATTTGCATCTTCTGTGTCAACTATAAAAGGAAACAGTATTGCCGGCTCCGGCGAAACGGGTGTGTTGAATGGATTGTCATCAAAAGCATCCGGTGTATTGGTTACCAGAAATGGTGGCGACCCCGGTGCAGGATCTTACATACAAATACGGGGACAAAATACCATCAACGGAAATGCACAACCACTTTTTATTGTAGATGGAATGCCGGTCAGTAATTCAAGTGATAATATTGGTGCCGCAAGGGCAAATGGTATTATTCAGCAGTCACGCATTAACGACATTAACCCGGAAGATATAGAAAGAATAGAAGTTTTAAAAGGTGCTTCCGCGGCAGCTTTGTGGGGTTCCCGGGCCGCTAATGGTGTTATTATCATCACTACCAAAAAAGGTAAAAGCAGTAACGGAAAATTAAATATTTCTTTTAAATCCAGCGTATCTGTAGATGAAGTAAATAAAGTGCATCCATTACAAACCCGTTATGGGCAAGGCGCTAATGGACTTTATTCACAGGGTAACAGGTCAAGTTTTGGTGATTTAATTTCAGGCCGCACAGGCGGTGCAGATCAATTTATAACAACGCCCGGTGCGCCGGGTTATCAGGGTTTTGTTACATTAGCTGATGGTAGTAACAGATATGCCATACCGTCCGGCACTTTGGCTAATCCGCATGGCGGTAAAAATTCTGTTGATACATACAACCACAATGAGGATGCCTTTCAAAGAGGATATTTTTTTGACAATACTTTAAATGTTAGCGGTGGTAATGCACGTTCTAATTTCTTAATTAGTTATGGTGATCTCACACAGCAAGGTGTTGTAAAACAATTCAGCGACTATAAACGCAAGACAGCAAGAGTAAATACAACGACTGAATTTACAGACTGGTTTAGTGCAAGTGCAAATGTGGGTTATACAAAAATAAATTCTTCCCGTACGCAGGAAGGCGATAATGTAGATGGAATTTTATTGAGCAGTTTACGTACACCTGCAGATTTTGATAACTTGTTTTATAGTGGTGTTTACACAGATGCGACCGGGCAAATATTTCCGGATGCACATATATCGTACCGCAATCCACTGGGAAAGGATTTAAATACCATTTATGCAAATCCATTATGGAATATTAACAACAACCTCAACACAAGTAATGTTGACAGAATTATAGGAAGCCTTCAGTTTAATGTAACACCTGTAGAATGGCTAACTACTACGGCGAGGTTTGGTATTGATAATTTTACTGATGAAAGGCTGGAGCGTTTTGCCCGCAACTCTGCCAATTTTTCAAAAGGCTTTTTGTCAAAAAACTTCGTATCAGAAAAGCAATTTAATACAGATTTATTTGCAGTAGCAAAAAAAACATTTAATACAAATTTTAGTGGGTCGTTGCTCGCAGGTTTTAATTATAACAGTAGAAGAAGGGCATCTTTGTCTGGCGCCATTTCAAATTTTATAATACCTACAGCGCCCAATATTCTTACCAATGCTATCAATTCAAATTTATCTGCCAATAATTACAATTCTTTAATTCGAACTTATGGCTTTTATGCGCAGGCAGATCTGGAAGCGTACAATATGTTTTACTTTACTTTTACAGGAAGAAACGAGTCTGCATCTACCTTTGGATCAAAAACGAAGAATAGTTTTTTCTTTCCGTCTGCAGCAGTAGCATGGCAATTTAGTAAACTAAATTTTTTTAAAAATCAATCATATTTCAGTTTTGGAAAACTCCGTCTCAGCTGGGGGCAGGTGGGCATACAGCCACAGCCTTATCAAAATTTCAACAGTTTTAGTGCCGCTGCTTACAGAGATGATTTTTCCAGTGGGTTATCAGGGATAAGCCCAACTTACAATGGTGGTTATGTAAGAAGTACGACTGCAGGTAATGAATTTTTACGTCCCGAAATTAAAACAGAAACGGAGTTAGGATTAGATCTTAGATTTTTAAAAAACAGGATAACGCTTTCTGCTACGGGTTACAGTAATCGCACAAAAGATGTCATCTTGCCAATAAATTTACCGGCAGCTATTGGTTATACAACGCTTAACAGTAATGCAGCAGAATTACAAAACAGAGGTATAGAACTCGAGCTTGGCGCAGATGTTATTGCGAAGGGAAAATTTAGATGGAATGTATCTGCCAACTTTTCAAAAAATAAAAATAAAGTTGTTTCATTGGCAGGTACAAAGGCTTACACACTGCCTGATAGTTTTATTGAAAATGCTTCTCTCATTCCCGGCGAAGCCTTCGGTGTATTTTACTCTACTGATTTTTTAAAAGATAAAGGCGGTCAATATGTTTTAGATGCAAATGGTTTTCCACAGGCAGGTACCGGGCTTGAAGTAATTGGTGACCCAAACCCCGACTGGCGTGGCGGCTTAGGAAGTACTTTTTTGTATAAAAATTTATCGTTGTATGTACTGTTTGATCGGGTGCAGGGCAATGATGTGTTCAATGGTACAAGAGGGTCGTTGTATTCTTTCGGTACACATGGTGATCAAGGTAATACAGTCACCGTTCCAGCCGGCGGGTTAAAAGATGTAAACGGAATTATTATTCCTGCAGGTGCTACTTTTCAGGGCGAAATAAAAGATTTTGGTGCAGGGCCGGTTGCCATAAACCAGGCATGGTATCAGGGAAGAGGTTCAGCATCCAATACAGCATCTTACAGACAATTTATAGAAGATGCAAGCGCATCCCGTTTACGAGAAATTACACTTTCCTATGGCGTTAAAAATATAAAATTGTTTAGAAACACCCAACTATCCAGTATCGATTTTAATCTTACCGGCAGAAATTTAATTTTGTGGACAAAGTACAGCGGTACAGATCCCGAAGCAAATGTTACGGGTGCCGGTCTATCAAGAGGACAAGACTGGTTTACCAACCCAAGTACAAAATCGGTTCTGTTTTCAATCCTAATTAAATATTAAGTTTAAAAATTAAAAGATGAAAAATTTTTTCCGGCGAATAATAATACCTCTCTCCCTTTCTGTAATAATATTAAGCAGTTGTAAAAAAGTTTTTAACGATAATGATATTCAAAATAACCCTAACGCAGTAACAGATGTTGATGTAAGAACCCTGTTATCCGGAACAATGCTGGGCGTAGCTTTTCTTCATGAAGATACAGATGTGCGCATCGCATCTATCTGGGCAGGAGAACTAAATGGCTTATCACGTGCGCATCTTGGGTTTGCACAATACCTTGTGTCTTCCCAGAGTTTTAACTGGACGATATTGTATCCCGTTGCAAGCCAGGCAAGACTTGTACAAACAAAAGCAGATGCAGTAGGCGATAAATGGACAAAGGGCGTGGGACAGGTTTTAGAAGCTTTGGTGATTGCAAAAGCGACAGCGCTCTATGGTGATGTACCTTACAGCCAGGCATTTGATAAGGAGCGCTTTCCAACGCCAATATTTGATAAACAGGCAGATGTTTATCAAGCACTTCAAACCACGTTGGATAATGCAATCGTCAACCTGTCATCTCCTACCGGTTTTGCATTTGCTACACAGGATTTTATTTATCAGGGAGATGTTTTAAAATGGAAAGCTGCAGCTAATTCATTAAAGGCAAGATTGTATTTACATGTAGGTCAATATTCAAAGGCTATTGCAAGTGCTAATGCAGGTATTCAAACAACTACAGGCGATGCGTTGATACCTCATGGTACAAGCCAGGGATCAAACACAAATCAAAACTATGATTTCTTTAAGGTAAGCCGTGCAGGAGACACTGGTTTTGAAGGAACATATTTGCGTATTTTAATGCAGTCACGTATCAATTCTGCCAATACAAAAACAGACGAAACAGCCCTGTACAATCATTATATAAAAGTTGGAATTACTGCTACAGGCAGTCTGGACGCTAATACTACGGATGGTGCTTTTGTTGCCGATGCGCCGCACCCTGTCACCACATTTTACGAAACCCAGTTAATCATTGCAGAGTCAGAAGCCCGTCTTGGTAATAATATGCCGGCATTAACTGCGCTTAATAAAGTAAGGGTATCACTTGCCAACGGATACATGAACGGGAAAACATTTTCTGCAATAAACAGACGATACGATCCGTATTTATTGAGCGATTTTGCAAACCCCGGAATTGCAAATCCTACCAATAATGGCAGTGTGCAGAATGCTTTACTGTATGAAATTATCAGCCAGCGTTATATGGTACTTTTAATGCAGTACGAGGCTTTTAATGATTACCGCAGACTTGCCTCCGCTGTACCAATTGTGCAATTGCCGATAACTCTTTATACCGGTATCAGAAAACCGCAACGATTTATTTATCCGCAGCAGGAAATAAATTCAAATCCAAATGTTCCTCAACCGGTGCCTGATCAATTCACCAAAGTAGCTATCTTTCCTTAGCATAAAATTATTGGCTAAGAAATTAATAAATTGTATGAATCTAAGATTGAATTTTCCAACCTTGGCTGACAGTGCATTTCTGAGATATTTTAATTTTTCAGCACTTTATTTTACTGAAGGGCTTCCGCAGGGAATGTTGTATGTTGGCTTACCGGCATGGATGGCCATGCAGGGCAAAACGCCTGTACAAATCGGTGGTTTTGCCGTTGCTACCTCTCTTCCATGGACGTTTAAATTTGTAATAGCACCTTTAATGGATCGGTATACTTATCTGCCGATGGGCAGAAAAAGGCCGTGGGTATTGCTTGGGCATTTGGGTTTAATATTGAGTATTCTTGCCTTTGCATTTGTGCCCGATCCTTTAAATAATCTCAATATATTTATGGCCGGTGGTTTTTGTGTATCTGCTTTTGGTGCAATGCAGGATGCGGCCGGCGATGCCATGGCGGTAGATGTAATACCCGGAGACCAACAAGCCAGGGCAAATGGTTTTATGCAGGGGTCTCGCATGGTAGGCAGCTCGTTGGCATTAATTTTATGCAGCTGGATGTTGAATAAGTATAGTTTTCAGGCATCGATGTTTATGTTGTGTTTTTTGGTTTGTATAGTTACGATGGTACCACTTTTTATAAGAGAACAGCACGGCGAAAAAATATTTTTCTTTACGTTGGGGAAAGCTTCTCAGGCCTCTCAAAAAATGCAGATGACCAGCTGGCCTACCATTCTTAAAACATTGTATAAAGTATTTCGGCTTCGCAATTCAATACTGATAATAATAGTACTCTTTATTACACAGGGAGCATACAATTTTTTTGAAACACTGCTCCCCATTTTTGCTGTAAAAATTACGGGGTGGACAAACGTGCGTTACTCGCAGGTATTTGCAACGGCTGATTTGGTAGGCGGCATCTCAGGCATGTTGCTGGGCGGTTACCTCATAGAAAAGTTTGGAAAAAAAAGGATGATCAATATTTATTTGTTATTGATAATGGGATTAGTATTGGCACTCAATTTCGCAGGCTCCTATTGGCAGAACAGCAGTATGCTCAACGGTTTTGTAATTACTTACCGTATCCTAAATTCGTTTGCAAAAATTGGCGTATTTGCCATTGCCATGCAATGCTGCTCAAAAAATGTTTCTGCAAGCCAGTTCACTTTGTTTATGACAATGGGTGCCATGGGCTCTATTGCAGGTGCTTTTTTATTGGGGCCAATAAAAACAAATTTTGATTGGAATATTACTTTTATTTTCTTTGAAATATTTTTAGCAATGGCATTGCTAACCCTCCAGTTTATAAATATTGAAAAGCATGTTGAAAAAATTACGGCGATTGAAAATGAAGTTGTTTAATTAATAATTATTTAAAAAGCAATAAATACTATTTCCTATTCAATGAAACAATAATCGCCCTAAAACTCTCCAGCCCTGCTTCTAAATTTTCCACAATACCCAGCGCCAACACATCAGGGTCGGGCAGATTATCCAGGTCCGCAAGCGATTTATCTTTTAACCAGCTGATATCAAGCGATGTTTTATCTCGGGCAATAATTTCGTCGTAACTAAACTTTCTAAAACGTCCTTCGGGGTTGCTAGCAGCATCAAAAGTTTCTTTGCGTTTGTGCCTGTTGGTAGGATTATAGCAATCAATAAAATCTTTTAAGTCAGCCAGCTTTAGTGGATTCTTTTTTAAAGTGTGGTGCACGTTTGTGCGGTAATCATATACCCACACTTCTTTTGTCCATGGTTCCTTGCTGCTCGGTTTGGCATCCCAAAAAAGCACATTCGCTTTTACGCCATTGGCATAAAATATTCCGGTGGGCAATCTTAAAATAGTATGCAGGTCGGTTGTTTCCAACAACTTTTTTCTGATGGTTTCTCCGGCACCACCTTCAAACAAAACATTGTCCGGCAATACAACTGCAGCAATGCCTGTTGTTTTCAGCATGCTTTTTATATGCTGCACAAAGTTCAGTTGTTTGTTGCTGGTGGTTACCCAAAAATCCTGACGGTTATACGTAAGGTCTTCCTTTTCCTGCTCGCCTTCTTCGTTGGTAAACGTCATGCTGCTTTTTTTACCAAAGGGTGGGTTTGCCAGCACATAATCGTACCGGGTTTCGCTTGCAGCAATTAGTGAATCGTTGGGCGAAATAAAAATATGCTTGCTGTCTATATCGCCGATGTTGTGCAAAAACAAATTCATTAATGCAAGCCTTCGGGTGCCTGCAACTATTTCGTTGCCAAAAAAGGTTTCGTATTTTAAAAACTGTTTGCTCTCTTTATCCAGCTCTTTGTTTTCGGTAAGCCAGTCGTAGGCTGCTAAAAAAAAGCCACCCGTGCCACATGCCAGGTCAGCAATGGTTTTCTTGGCTTCGGGGCGCAGACATTCTACCATGGCACTTATGAGTGGGCGAGGGGTGAAGTATTGCCCTGCGCCGCTCTTGGTATCTTCTGCATTTTTCTCCAGC
>JBBRPX010000011.1:0-32714 GCA_038227505.1 Chitinophagales bacterium | reverse complement strand
CATAATATCGGGCATTCTAAATTTACTTCTCTTGGTTTGCCTTGGGTCTTAAAATATACAGAACCATTTCCAACACTTCCGCTTGCCAAAAAGAGAGAATTAGAAATCAAAAAGAAAAAATCAAGAATTTATATAGAAAAATTAATTGGTAGCTCAGTTGGTTGAGCATCCCGATTTTAAAATCGGGAGGGCCCTGGGTTCGAGTCCCAGCCAGTTCACAAAAGAAGTTCATAGGATGAACTCCTTTTTTTATGCCTTAAATTTGAAGTTATGAACGATTTTTTTAAAGGTAAAACCATTGCGATTACTGGTGGCAGCGATGGAATTGGCAAAGCACTTACAGAGCTTTTACTTGCGGCCGGTGCGAATGTTTCGACCTGTGCAAGGAGCCAAAATAAATTGGATATTCTCATACAAAATAATAAGGATAAACCACTGTTGTGTATTGCAGCAGATGTGAGCGTTTATGAAGATTGCAAAAAATTTATCGAGCAAACTTTGCAGCAATTCAATCAAATCGATATTCTAATAAATAATGCCGGTATTTCTATGCGTGCTGAATTGAAAGATGCGGATGTAACAGTTTTTAAAAAATTGATAGATATAAATTATTTGGGAATGGTTTATTGCACAAAATTGGCGCTCGATAGTCTATTAAAAACAAAGGGAACAATTGTAGGCGTATCATCAATAGCCGGTTACCGTGGCTTGCCGGGCCGAAGTGGTTACAGCGCAAGCAAATTTGCCATGAATGGTTGGTTAGAAGCTGTGAGAACAGAGTTGCTTGATGACGGTGTAAATGTAATGTGGGTAGCGCCCGGGTTTACAAAAAGCAATATTAGGAACGCTGCTTTAAATGAACATTCGCAGGCGCAGGGAGAAAGTCCATTGGATGAACAATCACTGATGTCTTCTGAAGAAGTTGCCCAACATATTTTGAATGCTATTGTAAAAAGAAAACGAACGCTTGTTCTAACATTTACCGGTAAACGTACCGTATTTATGAACAAATTTTTTACATCTTTAACTGATAAACTTACGAGAAACTTCTTTTATAAAAAAGGAAAGCTTGTAAAATAGCTTAATAGCCGCGGGTAGATTATATTGCAGGCTAAATTATTTACAATAGATGCCGTTGTTAACCCTCACAAGTGATATAGGTGTACAGGATTTTATGCCTGCTGCAATAAAGGGTCAAATAATGCAGGCTGATCCTAGTTTTAATATTATAGATGTAACCCATTTACTTTCTCCTTTTAATTATCCGCAGGCAGCTTATGTATGCAGAAACGCTATTAAAAATTTTCCTGCAGGAACATTTCATTTAATACTGATAAATTTATTTGATGAAAAATGCGATCATCTTCTTTTTATTGAACACAATGGACATTATATAGGTTGCGCCGATAACGGTCTTATCACTATGATTTTAGAAGAAGTTCCCCAAAAAATAACTGCCCTAACGCTTGAAAAAAATCAACCACGGAATATTTTATATTGTACGGGTGTTTTTGCAAAGGCATTCAGTAAACTTTCGTCAGGTACTCCATTTGCTGAAATAGGTTACCCTGATATTTCGATAAAGGTAAAAAACCCATTGAAACCAATGCTGGGGAACAACTGGATAGAAGGGCAGATAATTTTTATTGATAACTTTGAAAACGTAATTGTAAACATTAGCAAAGAAGAATTTGAAGAGCAGCGGAAAGGAAGAAAGTTTTCTATTGTATTTAAAAGAGATGAAAGCATAGAAAAAATCAGTGAAACATATGCTGATGTAGCTGAAGGTGAAAAAGTAGCGTTGTTTAATGCAGCAGGTTATCTTGAAATAGCTATTAACAAAGGCAATGCAGCCGGACTTTTTGGATTACAGGGTTTTTCTGAAAGGCAACAAAAAGTACTGCAGGTACAGTTCTCAAACAACCATATTTTTTATCAAACAGTTAAAGTATATTTTCAATAAAAATTGTATAAACAACACTAATTAATAAAACACTAAAAATGAAAAAACTATTATTTGCATTCTCCCTATTGTGCGTAGAAAACATGGTAGATGCACAAATGAAAATGCCAGCGCCATCTCCTACACAAACAATAAAGCAGGACTTTGCATTGGGTACTATTGAGCTAACTTATAGCCGCCCGTCAATAAAGGGTAGAAAAATATTTGGTGACCTTGTTCCTTACAATGCCGTTTGGCGCACCGGAGCTAACGCTGCAACTATCATAAAGTTTAATGACGCTGTTGAAATTGGTGGTAAAAAAATTGACACAGGATCTTATGCTTTGTACAGCATTCCTAATGATGATAGCTGGGAAATTATTTTAAACAAAGGAATTACCAACTGGGGTTCTGATGGGTACAAACAGTCAGATGATGTTGTACGCTTTAAAGTAAATACAATGAAAATGAAAGAGTCTGCTGAATCTTTTACTATGCAGTTCGCTAACATTAAACCTGAAAGTTGCGAGCTTCATATTATGTGGGATAAAACAATGGTGTCTGTGCCAATAACTGCTCTTATTAAAGATCGCATGCGTGCTGCACTCGAGAAAGATTTGATGGGTGACAAAAAGCCTTATTGGAACGCTGCTCAATTTTACAATGAGTACGATAAAAATAGTGTAAAGGCTTTAGAAAGTATTACAAGCGCAGTAGCACAAAATCCTAAAGCATTTTACATGTGGCTTTATAAGGCCAAAATTGAAAAAGATATGGGCGATAAAAAAGCTGCAATGGCGAGTTCACAAAAATCTTTGGAGCTTGCACGTGAGGCAAAAAATGAAGATTACGTAAAAATGAATAAGGATTTAATGAAGAAGTTGAAATAGACTTTAACTATACAATAAAAGCCGCTTTTTAAAAAGCGGCTTTTTTATTGCCCATAAATAATTGAAGAAATAAACTTATAAAAATTACAAAGATCACTCCTATCACGTTCAACCATAAAAAGGAAATGATATCCGCTTTGTAAATAACGATAACACCGATCTGGGCTATTAATGCTGCAATGAAAACTGCATTTGCTTGTACTCGTTTTATCCAGAAAGCAACTAAAAAAATTCCTAAAATAACCCCATAAAAAATTGAACCTAAAATATTCACTGCTTCAATTAAACTGTTGCCAATATTTTGTGCAAACATGGCAATAATTATACAAAACACACCCCAACCGAAAGTATACCATTGGGAGGTTTTATAATCCTGCAACGACGTTTTTTCTGCAGTAAAAAATTTTTGGTGAAAGTCAATCATGGTGCAAGCAGCCAACGAATTTAATGCTCCCGCAATACTTCCCCATGCGCTCAAAAATATTACAGCAAATAATAATCCTGTAAGTCCAATGGGTAAATTATCTTTTACAAAACGAAGAAAAATAAAATTAGTATCGTTTGCATCATCACCTGGCAAGGCTTTTTTAAGTTCTGCTTTATAGGCCATACGCAGCTTTGACATTGCTACTGCATCTTTTCGAGCAGCTGCATCATTATAAGCCATGGTAATTTTCTTTAATTGTGGCGCAGATTCAGTTTTATTAGCAGCTATAATTTTTGTATCATCAAAATATACCGGTGCTTTGTGGTACAGGTAAAATGTAAAAATTAAAATACCTATCAATAAAATAAAGAATTGCATAGGCACTTTTACAAGTCCATTCATCAACAACCCCTTTCTGCTTTCTGCAATATTTTTTCCTGTTAAATATTTACCAACCTGGCTATGGTCTGTTCCAAAATAACTTAATGCAAGAAAAAAACCACCAATCAACCCACTCCAAATATTATACTTATCCTTCCAATCAAAACCTTTATCAGTAAAGCCTGTGGTGATAACATTCATTTTTCCATACGTACCGGCTTCCATAACAGCTTCTTTAAAACCCATTCCCGTTGGAAGCATACTTACAGCAATATAGCCTATCAAAAAGAGAGAAATAAAAATAATAATCATTTGCAGTTTTTGAGTGTGAGCAACAGCATTTGCTCCGCCACTCATGGTATAAATAATTAAAATACCACCCATTAAAATATTGGTGTAATAAATATTCCAGCCCATTATAGAACATAGAATAAGCGAAGGTGCATAAATACTTACTCCCGTGCTTAATCCCCTGGAAATTAAAAATAAAAAGGAAGTAAAAGTTCTTGTTTTTACATCGAATCGTTTTTCTAAAAATTCGTAGGCAGTAAAAACTTTTAGTTTGCTAAAAACAGGCACGAAAAAGATACTGATAACAATCATGGCAAATGGTAAACCAAAATAATATTGCACAAACCGCATCCCATCTGTATATGCCTGCCCCGGACCTGTAAGGTAAGTAATAGCACTAGCCTGTGTACCCATTATGCTCAGCAAAACAAGATACCATGGCATACTTCTGTTACTCAAGAAATAACCTTCTAAGTTTTTTGTTGAACGGCTCTTATAAATTCCGTAAACAACAATGCAACACAAAACAGTTACCAATATTATCCAGTCAATAATATTCATTATTATTTCTGCGGTTTAGCTATCAAATTTGCAAATAACCTATACGCTCCGGGCACACCTGCGGGCAGTTCCCTAAAAAATACGAGTCCTGTATAAATATATTTTCCTTTGCCATAGGCAGCTACTATTAGGCTTCCATCCTGTTCTCCCTCACCAGGATCCTTCATGCTAATTATCTTTTGATAGGTGAGATCTGTTTTTTCGGCATTGTAAATACTTCTCTCCTGAATCCAACCTTCAAAATCATTTTGGGTAATTTTATTTGGATAATTTAATGATGGATGATTGGGTAACAAAAAATTTACTGTTGCAGTTTCGTCTGTAATTCTGTTTCTGCTAATGGTAAAAGGGAACGGTGAAATATTTGCTTTAACCGGACCAATTGAATTGTTTGTATTGTATTGTGTAAGCAACACGCCCCCTTCTTTTACATACTGCATCAATGTTGGGTATGCATTGCTTAACCATGTATGTATATTGTATGCCCGCACACCTGTTATAACTACATCAAATTGTTTTAAGGAAGATGAAGTAATGTCTTTTTCAGTTAGCATTGTTACTTTGTAACCCATTTCAATAAGCGCCTGAGGTACTTTATCACCGGCTCCTGCAATGTAGCCTGCTGATGAACCAACCGTTTTCAAATCAATTTTAAGCACTTTAACCTTGTCCTGATAATTATAAAATACATCTGGAATATGATCGTAACTTATTTTTTTGAGAGATGTATATTGGTGCTCATTCATAGATGCAGCCACAAACTCGCCGCCAATGGAAACGCTTTCGTTGTTTTTAAAATCGTTGCCATTAAATGTTGTTAATATTTCAGCTTTCGAATTTTTATCCTGCACCAACAATGTATCCTTAACGAGTTTGCTCTCGCTGCCAACAGTTGAGTAGAATTTTATTTTTTCGTTTAATTTATTGTTTGACTGGATAGAAAAATCTACAATCTTTTTTTCATCTTTTTTATTATTCGAAAAAATAAGCAAATTTGGTGTAGCATTAATAAATACAGGTGATACGATTTGTATTGGCTCATACAATTCGCCCTTTACGGGGTCTGTATATTTATATTTTACCGGCTTTCTATAATTATAAGTAATACCATCAATCGTTACATTAAAATCAGCAAAATAATTCAGGTTTTCGGGTCTCCCTACATCTTCCTGGTCAGCTATATATGAACCCTTGTTCATTTGTCTTTCTAAAAAATAAGGCTGTGTTGCAGTTAATTTTTCATTGAGTTTTATTGTAGTTACTATTTCCTGTGTTTCGTTTGCTGTAGTATTATTAAAAAAAACTGCTTTTCCAAAAGTTTCAGCTGATACATTAGTAATATTTGCTCCCGATCTGTTGTTGAAAGACAATCTTACTTTAATACTATCGCCAATTACATTCATTTGGTTTACTGCCGTAGCTTCCAAAAATAACCCCGCACACTGCGCTATTAGATTTTGTATAAGCTCTTGCTTATCTTTTGTAATAAACGATCGAAATTCAACATAGTTTTTAGAAAGCGCTTCTAAGTCTTTAATTGATTTTTTAGGCTCAGAAAAATCGTACTTGCTAATAATATCATTTACTAGGCTAAAATACTCTCTTGCTTTTTCAGTTTTAAGGACACTCGAATCAACCCCATCCATTAAATCATTTACTGGCTTTTCGCCTTTTATTGTTGTAAAATATTCATACGATTTTCCTCTTTGTGCTGGCACGCCAAAACCTTGGCTCTTATGCCTGCTGCGACTTTCAGCCGCCATTTCTCCATAACTTTTGCCAAGTACAGGATTATAAACGCCACAATCAATCTTAAACTGGTCTTCTTTAGTAGTATTATTTCCGCCAAAATTAAATGTGTTCCACATCAACCTTTTTGGCTGCCACACGGTTACGTATTTTAACTGTTCAGGAAATTTTGTTGCATCGCCTGCTATTTCAAATGCTTCTCCGGCAAGTATAGCTGATGCAGTATGGTGACCATGGCCACCTTCTCCGGTTGTGGGAAAGCGAGTGATGATTACATCGGGTTTAAACTTTCTAATTACCCAAACCACATCAGCCAATATTTTATCGTGCCCCCAAATGCGCATCGCTTCTTCTGGGTTTTTACTATAACCAAAATCGAAAGCAGTGCTAAAAAATTGTTCAGCACCGTCAATTCTACGGGCAGATAAAAGCTCCTGCGTTCTTATTAAACCAAGATCAAGTCCCTGGTCATCACCAATTAAATTTTGTCCTCCGTCACCTCTTGTAAGACTTAAATAACCCGTACGAAATTTTCTTTCATTTGCGAGATACGCCAGTAGTCTTGTATTCTCATCATCAGGATGTGCAGCTATATACAATACGCTGCCAAACACTTCCAGCTTTTTCATTTGCTGAAGGATATCAGCAGCGGATGAGGTTGCAGGTGTTTGAGCATGTATACCGTTTAAAAAGAACGTGATCCCGATAAACAGCAAAAAATATTTCTTCATTATTTTATTATTTTTTTCTAATTTCTGATTTCATTATTGACCAATAAAAAAAACTGCATTACTAAATAGCATTTTTCCATTTTCCCAAAAACTTCTAAACAGTGGGTTATCTGCAAAGAAAACAACCGATCCTCTACCCATTGGCAGTTCCCCAAGGAGCACCGCATCTTTTAAATTTGCCTTCACTTTATTGCCTACAAAACCTGCAACCGGCTGTGTTTTTCTAATTATCCCAACGTTCCATCCGTCTCTTAAATATTCGTAAGCGTTTTCATTTAATTTCAGTGTGTAATAATAATTTGGGTATCCATAACCTAGTGGATGCGTATTATCAAGTTCCATTTTATAAATGGCCCCAGGTATATTATTGGTAACACTTTCTTTTTCTCTTTCCCCATACTTTTTTATGGCTGTGTAGCCAAGAGCAGTATCTGTTTTATCCTCTGGTAGTTTTTTTAATTTAATGCCCCAGTCAAGTGCTGAAATTTGCTTGACCGCATTTTCCATTGCAATTAATTTTCCCCCATCTCTTATCCACTGCTTTAATCCAGATGCAGCATCTTTATTATTTAAAAACTTATAATTTCCATCAACAATGATAATTGTAGTGTAGTTTTTAAAATCAGTATTATCAAACTCTTTGGCGTTTACGAGGGTAATTTTTTTATTCAATTGTTGGTCAAATAAATGCCATACTTCTCCTGCTGCAATCGATGACACACCTTCTCCTGTAAGTAATGCAACCTTCGGGTTTTTTACAAAATGAATTTTATCTGACCCTGCATCAAAACCATTCTGCAAAAATCCTGATGACAGTGTTTTAAAGTCAGTCTTAAACTCTTGAAACAAAGAAATTATTTTGTCTATTTTATCTTCGTTGCCTTTACGAAGTACCACCAAACTACCCTCTTTGTATTGTTCATCATCATTTACAAAAGCAGCTTCTGCAAATCTTAGTTTTACGTTTGCATCCAGCAAAGCGCTAACTAATTTGGTTTCATTAAAACTTTTATACCCAGCTACAAAGCCATATGCATTTGAAACTGGGGATGCAGTAAGCATATTTATATTTTCAGCATCTGCTGAGGGGATGATTTCTTTGGTTGCATACGTCTGCAATCCATATGCATAAGGTATCGCCCAAGCAGTAATATCATAGGTAGCGCTGTCATTCAATTTAGGCTGAGGTTCAAATAATACCTTTAAAAGAGATGCTTTCGGCTGAGCCGCGTTTATAACGATATCATTCTTTTGAATAGCAAAATTTCCCTCTTTTTGATCGAAATAATTATAACCTTTTGTATTGCTGTTGGTAGTGGCATAACCAAAACCTATTTCATTTTTTTGAAGGAGATTTTTTAATGCAGAAAGATTACCAGTTTTTGAATTGGTTATAATATAACTTTTGTAAATATTTTTTGCGCCGGAATTACTTTCATCAAAATATTTTTTAAAGTTAAATAAAAGCTTACCTGCATTTGCCGATGCTATTTCTATTGTACTCATGCTTGTTGCAAAGTGGTGGTCAATTCTGTCCGCTAATGTTAATGTATCTCCATTTTCTAAAACGATGGCAACCCCACCACTGCTATTACCACCCTGCTCATAAGTCATTCCAATACTTCCGTTAAACAATGGATATGTATCACCGTAAGATGGATAAAACAGATCAAAATATTGCTTGGTAAAAAATAACCAACCGTTTGCATCAAAATACTTTGCATGGTTTTTACCAACCGTTACCTGAAAGTCTTTTTGCCATTGCGTTACAGCTTCGTGTACAGGCTCCGCAGCAGGTGCAAAATAGTAAGGAGAGTTTGGGGATTGTTCATGAAAATCGCAATGTATTTGAGGCATCCATTGCTGGTATTTTACAAGACGTGTTTGCGATTCAATTTGTGTTTGCCATGCCCAGTCTCGGTTTAAATCAAAATTATAATGGTTGGTTCTACCTTCTGGCCAAGGTTCATCATGTTCCCTTGCATTAACATCAGCATTTGGGAACTTACCACTTATTTGGGTAAGCCAGTTTACATATCTTTCACGACCATCAGGGTTTAAACACGGGTCAATTATTACAACTGTATTTTTCATCCATTCGTTTAAAGAAACATTTTTACCATTTAAAATTTCATATAAAACTTTCATAGAAACTTCAGAAGAACTCGTCTCATTGCCATGTACATTATAGCTAAGCCAAACGATTACGGGCGTGTTTACATCTCCGGGCTTATCTTTCAATAAACCTGTTAAACGAAGATTATTTTTTCTGATACCTTCTATATTACTCAGATTTTCTTTCGATGCCAAAATTGCTACCATCAGTGGTCTCCCTTCATTTGTCTCTCCGTATTTTTCAATTTTAATTTGGCCAGGAAATGCTGAGGCAGCTGCCTGAAAATAATTTACAATTTTATAATGCGAGGTAAATTTACTTCCAAGTTTATAGCCAAGAAAAGCATCGGGAGACAAAAGCGATTGTGCGTTGCAAAAACCTACACAAACAATTAAAAGTAAAAGTGTAAACTTCATTCTAAACATATAAATTTTTATTTTGATTGTGAAATTATATTGTAAATAGGTAAAAAACGATTTTATTTTACAATCGGTCATTTTCAAAATAAAGGCATTATTTAGATGATTATTGCGCTTTTTAAAAGCTAATGAACAAAAGCGTTAAATTTGAAGATGAAAAAATTATTAATCCTTGCCACGTTTTATATAACAACAATTGCGCAAGCACAAATAAATCACTTTAACTATAACAATACAAAAAACATTAACGTAAACAAGGCTGCTGTCGTATCGGCCCATGCCCTAGCAAGCAATGCAGGATTAATTGTCATGAAAAAAGGTGGCAATGCTTTTGATGCAGCAATTGCCACTCAACTTGCCCTTGCAGTAGTTTATCCTGGAGCAGGTAATATAGGTGGCGGTGGCTTTATGGTGGCACACACGAGTTCAGGAAAAAATATTGCACTTGATTATAGAGAATCTGCTCCTTCAAAAGCTACAAAAGATATGTACCTGGATGGTGCAAAAAATGCTGTCACAATTTTGAGCATGGAAGGCAGACTTGCAAGCGGCGTCCCGGGAACAGTTGCAGGATTATTTGCTACACTTAAATATGCTAAATTACCCTTTTCAACTTTAATAGCTGAGGCCATAAGCCTAGCAGAAAAAGGTTTTGCACTAACAAAAGCACAGGCTGAAGATTTTAATTACAGTCGTGCAGTTTTTTTAAGAAATAATAAAAACAATGTTGCATTTTTAAAAGATACTCCGTGGAAGACCGGCGATATTTTAATACAGGCTGACCTTGCAAACACACTAAAAAGAATAAGAGATAAAGGAGTAAAAGGTTTTTATGAAGGAGAAACAGCTAAACTTATCGCAGCAGAAATGAGTAGTGGCAATGGGATAATTACTGAAAATGATTTGAAAAATTATAAGGTTAGAGAAAGAGTGGCCATGCAGTTTCCATACAAAGGCTATCAGATAGTTACCATGCCTTTGCCAAGCAGTGGCGGTATTATTTTACAACAGCTTTTTAAAATGACTCAGGAAAAGAAACTCGCATCATATCCTTTTCATTCTGCAGAAAGTATACAACTTATTGTAGAAGCAGAGCGACGTGCTTTTGCTGACCGTGCAGAATTTATGGGAGACGAAGACTTTGTCAAAGTTCCTGTGAAAACCCTTGTAAGTGAAAAGTACTTAAAAAACAGAATGATTGATTATGTTACAGGGAAAGCCGGTGATAGTAAAAAAATTAACCCAGGACAGATAAAAGAAAGTGAAGAAACAACCCACATTAGCATTACAGATGCAGAAGGAAACGCAGTATCTGTAACGACCACATTAAACGACCATTTTGGTAGCAAGACAATTATTAGCGGTGCGGGTTTTGTAATGAACAACGAAATGGATGATTTTAGCGTAAAGCCAGGGGTGCCAAATATGTATGGAGCTATTGGGAATGATAAAAATGCCATTGCTCCCGGCAAACGCATGTTGAGCAGCATGACACCTACAATAGTATTAAAAAACAATAAACCAATAATTGTTGTAGGAACGCCCGGAGGAACAACAATACCAACAAGCGTTTTTCAAAGTATTATAAATGTTGTAGATTATAAAATGAGTGCTGAAGATGCAGTGAATAAACCTAAATTTCACCACCAATGGCAGCCTGATGTGGTTTATGTTGAAAATGATTTTGATAAAAATGTCCAATCTAAACTGGAGGCTATGGGTTATAAAATTGTTACCAGTGGTACAATTGGCAGAACTGAATTAATAAAAATAACAAGTGCAACAAATAAAAAATCTAAAGTGAAAATAAATGCTGTTGCAGATAAAAGAGGTGATGATGATGCAAGAGGCTATTAAAAAAACAGGACGGAATTTAGGTTTTTTGCTTTACGATTTTGTAGTTAAAAGTGAGTAAATAGCAGAATCCAAAAACTTTCCTTCAAAAAATTCATTTTCTTTATAATGAGCTTCTTTTATAAAATTATTTTTCTCTAAAACTTTTGCTGATGCTGCATTTTGAGGATCAATTACTGCTTCAAGCGAATGCATTTTCATATCCTGAAAACCATAGTCAACTACTAATTTTATCGCTTCTGTTGCAATACCTTTTCCCTGAAACTCGGGCGAAAGCATGTAACCTATTTCAGACCGAAAGTGTTCCCATTTTATTCGGTAATGCCCAATAAATCCTATCAGCGTATTGTTGTCTTTTAATGTAATAGCCCAATTGATTCCCTCATTTGAAAACAGTTTTTGCTCAATCATATTGATAAGCACCATTGCATCATCAAGATTTTTACAAAGTGGTCTTGCCACATATTTCATTACTTCAGTATCGCTTCTCAAAGCAAATATTTCATTTACATCGGCAGGGGTTATCTGCCTTAATAATAAACGCTGCGATTCTAAGTTTTTAAACGGTAAAAATGAAAATGACTCCATTACAGGTTTGTTGGTGAAGAACTAATAAAATACTATTTAATTTTCCTCTTCAATGTTTTAAAATCTATGTCCATCACGTCATATTTCTCGTTTGAAATAAATGAGTAATGCCACCATTCTGTTACAAGACTTTTAAACCCATATTTTTCCATCGTTGATTTTAAAAGGGTTCTATTGGATATAACTTCAGGAGAAAGATTTTCTGTAAATGTATGATGTGCGCTGTCTGTAAAATTATCAAAACCTGTTCCCATATTCAATTCATGCAAGTTTGAAAGAGTAACAATAGTGAGATCAACTGCAATTCCTCTATTGTGTCCGCTTCCTAAAATAGGGTTTGCAACATAACGGTCATCATGAATTATTGTCCACATTAATTTTGTTACCGAGTATGGACGGTAAGCGTCAAATACTTTTATACCCAATCCCCTGCTTTTTAAAAATTCCTGCACCATTATTAATGCAGCTGCGACATCTTTACGCAAAAATGTTGTAGATGCAGACCTATAAAGTTTTGCCGCAGTAAAATTATTTACGGTATTGTATTTTAAATCAAAAACCACTCCCGGTATGTTTTTTCGGAGATTTACCAGTTCATTTTTATCACTTATTTTTAAAGATTTTTTATAGTCATCAAATGATGAAATGATGGGTTGTGGCTGAGCTACAGCCAATATTACCGTAAAGAATATTAAATAAATAAATAGACAGAAACTTAACTTCACTTAACTTATAGGTTTAAGAATTAATTTTACCTCAAGGTTTAAAATATTTGCTACAAAATAAAGTTTTAAGATTGGTAAAGATGTGCTTTAATCTCTTTAAAACTAAATAATTATTAGCTCAAATTATAAATAAATAGTAAATAAAAATGTTTTAATGAGTATAGAGACGATAGACAGCAACGGTATAAAAATAAAATTAATAAATAAGCAAACTGAACTTACAAAACTTAGTGAGATACTAAGAACAAAAACTGCTTTTGGTTTTGATACTGAATTTGATAGATTTTACAGAGAATATGGCTTTAAACTTTTTCTGTTGCAAATATTTGATGGTGAAATTTGTTACCTAGTAGATCCCTTGGCTTTAAAAGACTTATCTAGTTTATGGCACGTTTTTGAAGATGCCTCTATTTGCAAAGTTGTTTATTCATCATCTGAGGATATTCAACTTTTAAAACTAAATGGGTGCAATATCAAAAATATTTATGACCTGCAGATAGCGGCAAAACTCTGTAACCACAATGCAAACTCATTTTCTGACCTTATAAAAATGATGTTTAATGTAGAGCTGGATAAGAGTATGCAAAGATCAAATTGGCGGCCAAGACCACTTAACACAGCCCAGCAGATTTATGCAAGCAATGATGTAAAATGGTTGTTAAAACTAAAAGAAATATTTAGTAAAACTGCCGCAGAAATGGGGGTTACAACAATGATAGAAGAAGAGAATATTTTATGTGAGGATGTGGTCGCAACAATGTATAATGTAAAGCTTTCATCAAAACAAAAAGCTGCCAACAGCAACTACCACCAAAGAGAATTACTAAAACTATTTCACCTGCGCAATAAATTTGCTGAGCAATACAATATGCCACCGTTTCAAGTAGTAGCAGATGAGGTTCTGGAAAGAATTATAGAAGATAAAAATACATTTCTAAACGATCCATTTAGAAAAGGTTATTGTGGAAAATTAATGAACGATAAAGAAAGCAGGCAACTTTTTTATGATGCAGTCGCTTCTATTGACGAAGACGTAGCAAATCTTCCAACCAAAAAAGTTTACGAAAAAAACGGAGATAGAAGTTATTTCCAAACTCCACCCAAAGAGATAGTTGACAACAATTGTAAAAAAATAAGTGAGGTAGTTACAAGTGAATATGGTGAAATAGCTGCTGAGTACATTTTAAGAGGATTAAAAAAGTCGCTTTTATCAATGCCTTTTTCCGAAATTAAATTACGGAAATACCAAAGAGAAATAATTTCAACAACCTGTAATAAATTAAAAATCGAACTTTAAAAAATCCATCTTTTCTCAATGCAAAAAGCAATTAAGTATCTAACAAAAAAAGATAAAATATTTGCATTGATTATTGAGCAATATGGCATGCCTGCTATTCCTAAAAGGCCACAAGGCTTTGAAACACTGTCGTTGTTAATCTTAGAGCAGCAGGTTTCCATTGATTCGGCCAAGGCAACATTTTTAAAATTAAAAACAATTGTAAATTCTTTTACGGCAAAAAAATTACTCTTATTACCTGATGAGAAATATAGGGCGTGTGGCGTAAGTCGTCAAAAAACATCTTACATAAAAGCATTGGCAACTGCAGTAATAAATAAAGATATTGATATTGCAAGCCTTCCCTTTAAAACACCTGAAGTGGTAAGAGAAGAACTTATTAAAATAAAAGGAATTGGAAACTGGACGATTGATGTTTACTTAATGTTTTGTCTGCAGTCTACAGATATTATACCGTTGGGAGATATTGCAGTAGTAAACACCATTAAAGAACTATTTAATATTAAAGACAGAAACGAGATGGAACTATATTCCAAATCGTGGAGCCCACATAGGTCTGCAGCTACATTTTTACTCTGGCATTATTACCTGGGCAAAAGAAACAGAAAAGTCACCTACTAATTTACAAACCACCAGCGTATTCCAAACCTTATCATCAGGCCTTGTGTCGGATAATGTGGTGCTGCAAAATTATTGGCTACAAAACCAAAACCATTTGAAAAATTTGCCGTGTTTAAATTTTCTGCACGTAAAAATGCTGAAAAGCCTTTTATCCTAAAGTCTAAAAAAGCTGCAACGTCAGGCCGGTTTTTTATAGTAACAGTATCTTGTGGACTAAACTGACCCAACAAAGGCGAGTAATTATTTGCTTTGTAAGCTGTGTAATACCGCACTTCTACACCTGTACTAATTCTTAAATTTTTAAATAAACTACCTTCAAAAGCTATTCTACTTCTTGTGTAAAGAAACGGCACTTTTATTGGAGCAGCTTTGTCTGTTTGCTGCAAGGTTGCATCAGCATAATAGAATAAATTCTTTTTTAGTTTTACTTTTTTTGAAGCAAAAAATTGTAAAATATTTATTGGGTTATTATACTGCTCCGTTTGATAATAATTTTTAAAATAACTGTAGTTGGTAATAAGATAATTATTAAATCCAAATTTTATAAATGGATTATTTGCTGTTGCGCCGAAAGACGTTATGTTCTCCTTTTTATAATTATTTACATTGCCCAAATTAAAAGAGGAACGGTTATCAAATATAAAAGAAGGTGTACGGTTTACATTACTGAAATAAAAACTTACTCCTCCAAATTTTTTATTTAGATACCTGCCAATGCTACCTTGGGCGCTGTAATCACCACTGTTTAATCCGTTTAAATAATACTCTCCTTTTAATAAAACATCCCATAATTTATTACGGGTTCGGTTTCTGTATTCGCCGTGCAACAAAATATTATAAAAATTATAATTACCAGTTTTTAAACTGGCCTTCAACGTTTGGAGACTTGCACCTGCTAAAAAAAACTGCGCTGAATTTTTGGTATCAGGAAACTGTATCAATGAAAAATCATTTATAATAGATTGCCACTTTTCATAGAGTTGAAAAGTATCTCTGCTTCTAGGGAAATTAATGCCGTACCAGTTTTTATAAAGTAAAGAGTCTGCAACCGCATCTTTAAAAAGATACGTGTTGGATGAAGCTGTAAAAGTATGTTGCAACCTAAGTTTTGGATAAAATAAATATTCGGTTGTTGAATCATTTACTGCAACAGAATCTCTTTTACCAAGGTCATAACTTTGGCGTAGAAGAAATATTTTTTCCTTATAAGTATTTCCGGTTTTTACAGATGCCTGAAAAGGATTTGGCTCATAAGGAAGTGCTCCACCTAAATTTACAGGAATACTAAATCGTGATTTTTTGTTTGGATCAAGTAACAACGCATCTGAAGTGATACCACCGTTTTCAGAAGCCTTTAATGCATTTGATAAATAAACGAATGAGCCATTGTAACGTTTTCTTTTACCTTGATAATTACTGAACAACCTTACATTGTTGTGATTGGTATTTTGAGTAACAAAAAAACCAGGTGCACTTATCAACCTGTATTCAAAACCCACATTAATATTTGGCCGCGGGTTTTGTGTGTGCATTGCCTGTATCATCTGTTCCTTACCACTGGCAAGCTGATAGCCGATCATAGAAAATGGCCCTGTAGTTTTATATAGTTTTGTATCCTCCAGTTTAAATTTGTAGATGTCAAATGCATGAAAGCCCGCATCCCATCCTGGTTTGTTAAAAGGTTTAAATATTAATGGAAATGCCGCCTGGCCATTGTTGCCAAGGTATTGGTAAGATGTTGGAACAGAATAATATTTATCAAAATCATTAACAGAAGAATCAAGTGGATACCTTTTTACAGAATCTAAATATCTAAAACTGATTGTGATGGAATCCGCAAGATCATCTCTGTGTTCAAAACCAAGTGTGTCGAGTTTGTTGTTGTTTTTCCTTTTCGTAGTATCAGACCCTCTTGTATTTGTTTGAGAACGTTTTACATCTAAAATATCTTTTATACGGCTACCTGGCAACTGGCAAAATGCAGCAGCAGTTATTAAAAACAGAACAAAAAATAAGGCTGCTTTTTTCATGTAACTTATAATGCCCCTATCAGCTCTTTAAAAATATGTGTAAGCTTTGGTTCAGCATCTTTTGCAGCTTGTAAAACCTCTTCGTGGGTTATGGTATTTTCTTCTTCTCTTATACCAATATCTGTAATTACACTCATTGCAAAAACCGGCAACCCTAAGTGCACAGCAGCTATCACTTCCTGCACGGTACTCATACCAACAGCATCGCCACCCAAAATATGCAACATTTTATACTCCGCACGGGTCTCAAATGTAGGACCAGTAACGCCTACATAAACACCTTGTTTCACATCATAATTTGCAGCTGCTGCAATCGACATTACTTTATCAATTAAATCTTTTTTATAGGGTTCACTCATATCAGGAAACCTTGTACCGAATGCGACTTCATTTTTGCCTATTAGTGGATTAATTGTTAGCGTGCTTATGTGGTCGTTTATAATCATTAGATCGCCCACTTTAAAACTCCTATTCATACCTCCCGCGGCATTGCTTATTAGCAAAGTTGATATTCCTAAATACTTCATTACCCGTATTGGGAAAACAACCTCTTCTGTTGAATACCCTTCGTAGTAATGAAACCTTCCAGCCATTGCCACTACTTTTTTACCAGACAATTCACCAAATATTAATTTACCAGTATGGCCTTCAACAGTACTTATAGGAAAATGTGGAATATCTGCATAGGGGATTTCCTGCTCTATATTTATCTCGCCTGTAAAACTCCCTAATCCACTACCGAGAACGATGCCAACTGTAGGGGTTTCTTTATATAAATTTTTTATAAACTCAACTGCTGATGCAATCTTTTGTAAAACTTCCGACATTGATGCTTCTTTTATTATGGAAAGGTGTAAAATATTATTTTATAATCTATCAAAAATACGTTGTTTCATTTTGTTATCTTAAATGAAAGGCTTCTTTTTAACATAGGGTTTAAACTCTAGTTTTGAAAAGTTGATGAATGATATAATGATGAATGGAGCTTCGCTCAACAAGACATTTCTCATTATGCTTACACAAAGACATTTTAACCTAATTAATTAAAAAGTTGACATTTCTAAATAGTTATTTGCAACCCACTTGGGTATTGTTTTTCACTATCTTCGCAAAAATTTTACAGTATGAATCTTCATGAATATCAAGCAAAGGAATTATTGAAAAAATACAATGTACCCGTGCAAGAAGGCTTGGCTTGCAGTACAGTTGCGGAAGCTGAAGAAGCTTACCGTTTTATAAATACCCAATACGGTAGCAAATTCGCAGTAGTTAAGGCTCAAATACATGCAGGTGGACGGGGTAAAGGAAACATTATAGGTAAAGAACAACGTGGTGTGGCTGTTGCAAAAAGTGCAGAAGATGTCACAAGAATAGCTACTAACTTATTAGGTGGTACACTTGTTACTATACAAACAGGCGATGCTGGAAAAGTTGTAAATAAAATATTGGTAGCACAAGATGTATATTATGATGGTGCAAACCCTGTTAAAGAATTTTACCTGTCTATTTTATTAGACAGAACAAAAGGTGAAAATGTAATAATGTACAGTACCGAAGGTGGTATGAACATTGAGGATGTAGCGCATAATACGCCTGACAAAATATTTAAAGAATGGGTTCATCCGAGTGGAGAATTACAAGGTTTTCAGGCAAGAAAAATAGCTTTTAACCTTGGGTTGAGCGGAGAGGCTTTAAAAAATTGCGTAAAGTTTGTTACTAATTTATATAAGGCATACGTAGGACTGGATTGTGGAATGCTTGAAATAAATCCTCTTTTTAAAACGAGCGATGATAAAATTATTGCTGTTGATTGTAAGATGAATGTGGATGACAATGCATTAATGCGGCATGCAGATATTATGGCTTTACGTGATGTAAGCGAAGAAGATCCTACAGAAGTTGAAGCAGGAAAACACAATCTTAATTTTGTAAAATTAGATGGTAATGTTGGTTGCATGGTAAATGGTGCGGGCCTTGCAATGGCAACAATGGATATGATTAAATTGAGCGGTGGTGAGCCTGCAAACTTTTTAGATGTAGGTGGTACAGCAAATGCGCAAACAGTGGAAGCAGGCTTTCGTATAATTATGAAAGACCCTAAAGTAAAAGCTATTCTTATTAATATTTTTGGTGGTATTGTTCGATGTGATCGTGTAGCGCAAGGTGTTATAGATGCTTATACAAGTATTGGCAATATTGAGATACCGATTATTGTTCGCTTACAGGGAACCAATGCTGATGTAGCAAAAAAATTAATTGATGAAAGTGGTTTAAAAGTGCAGAGTGCCATTTTATTAAGCGAAGCTGCTGATTTGGTTGGTAAAGCAGTTGCATAACTAAGAATAAAGATATTAAAATAAAATCCCGTTCTAAAAGCACGGGATTTTTTTGGGGGAAATAACTAGAAAATTTTTAAAGGAATACATATTTTATAAAGCAAAAAGCTTCTTCGATGTGAAGAAGCTTTTTGCATAAAGAGATGCAGGATATTATGATTTTGGAACCAAAACAGCATCAACTACATGTATAACACCATTGCTTTGATTAACATCTGCAATAGTTACATAAGATTTTCCGCCTGAAGTATCTTTAATTACGATTCTTTTACCTTTCATCTTAATTGTAAGAGGGGCACCTGCTACAGAAGTAAGCGTTGCTTTACCACCACCGGCTTTAATTTTTGCAACAAGGTCAGCTGCACTTAATTTACCTGAAACTACGTGGTATGTAAGTACAGTTTGTAACATTTTTAAATTTTCTGCTTTCAGCAAAGTCGCAACTGTTCCTTTAGGCAATTTATTAAATGCTGCATTTGTAGGAGCGAATACTGTAAACGGTCCTGCACTTGAAAGTGTTTCTACTAAACCGGCTGCTTTCACGGCTGCAACCAATGTTGTATGATCTTTGCTGTTCACTGCATTCTCAATAATGTTTTTTGAAGGATACATAGCAGCACCACCAACCATAACTGTTTTCTCCATTTGTGCAGCTGCAGTTGTAGTAGCCATTGCTATTGCTGCAAGCATAAATAAATTTTTAATTTTTTTCATAATTTCTCTTGATTTAAGTTTTTTCTGCTTTAATTTTTTTATTGCGTGTTCATTTACGGCAACTTATAATTGTTGGTTTTATAAAAAATAAAAAAAATAAAAAAGTTTCCGATAAGGAAAAGATGCGCTCTTTTTTTAAGAACCGCCTTGAGTTTGGTGAATCTAAACAGGTGTCCATCATGAAAGAAGTAAAATAAAAAAGACTGCCTCTAAATTATGAGACAGCCTTTTCTTAAAATGAAAATATTCTTAGTAATCAGTTTCAGGAGTTTTTGGCTTAGGCTTATTAAGATTTTTTTTATCCTCTACAACAGTAGAAGGTGTCAGGATTTTAATATCTTTTTTACCATCCTTTTTCTTGTCCTTATTTTTATTAGTATCAATAACTGGCGGTAGCGGTATTGCATTTTCATCCGTCATTTCTTCTTGCAAAAAATCTCCGGCATCACCGTTGCCGCTGCCTTCTGTTAAACTATCACCCTTGCTCAAAATATTTTCAAAATTAGCATCTGCAAAAATTGGTGCATTTTTAAGTTCTGCAGGCGCATTAAATTCTTTTTGGGTAGTGTAGTCTGCAAATCTTTTATCTGCATAAACTTTTTGCATAAAGTTTCCCCAAGCAGGAGCTGCCATTTCACCACCACCGCCGCTATTATAAATTGGTATAAAGGGATCTTCGCAACCCACCCAAGTACCTGCCAGTAAAGTTGGTGTGTAACCAATAAACCAACCATCAGTGTTACCATTTGTAGTTCCTGTTTTCCCGGCTTTTTCAGTGGGTATATTATAACTGTTTAACCTCCGGGCTGTTCCTGCTTTTATAACTCCTTCCATCATTTTCACCATCGTGTAGTTATCTGATTCACCAATAACTTCATTACTTTGTGCAATGGGAAATTCATGTAATAAATTGCCGTTTTTATCTTCAATGCGTGTGACAAAAACTGGCTCAGTGTTATATCCTTTATTTGGAAACATGGTGTATGCCTGTAACATTTGTAACATAGGAATTTCTGCAGAGCCTAATGCGATGGACGGATACGGTGGTATCTTAACTTTAATGCCACACTTCTGCGCAAATTCAATTGTTCTCTTTACACCAACAAGTCCCATTAAATGCCATGCGCAACCGTTAATAGATTTTGCCAAACAATAGGCGCATGTTCCACCACCGGTACTAATTGTTTGTCCACCTAATGTTAAAGGACCACCTGGAATATAAGTTTCAGGTGTGTAACCTAAATCTGTAACTGCCAAAGTGTAAAGTAGTGGTTTAAATGTGGAACCTACTTGTCTGCTTGCGGTAACATGATCGTACTTAAACCATCTGAAATCAATTCCACCCACCCATGCTTTTACTTCGCCGCTACGAGGGTCCATAGCCACAAAAGAAGTTTGCATTAACTGCTTATGGTATTTAATAGAATCAAATGGTGTCATCACAGTATCCATTTCATGCTTATCATTTCCTTTCCATGAAAATATTTTCATTTTAACAGGAACTAAAAAAGATTTTTTTATAGCAACCTCGTCAACTCCATCTTCTTTCATTGTCTTCCATCGTTCCGTGAATTTCATTGCGGCCTCAATAATATTGTCATGGCCTTTCCATAATTTATTTCCCTTTTGTTTTAAGCTGGCATTTAATCTACTTTGTACAGTAGGCATATGCAATTGCATAGATTCTTCAGCATATTTTTGCATTCGGGAATCTATGGTAGTGTAAACCTTTAACCCATCCCTGTAAAGGTCATAAGCTTCTCCTGTTTTAGGATTTCTGTTGTTGTTACACCAATCCTTCATTAGTTCGATTAGTGCTCTTCTAAAATAGGGAGCAGAACCAACATTTTCATCAATCTGTTTAAAGTTTGTAATGAGCGGTTTGGCTTTTAAGGCTGTCGCTTCCGTTTCTGTTAAATAATGTTCTTTTGCAGCTACCATTTGACCAATAACAACATTTCGTCTATCGAGCGATGCACGGGGGTGCCGTATTGGATCGTAAATCGAAGAACCTTTTAACATTCCTACTAATACCGCAGCTTCTTCAAGTTTTAAATTTCGAGGTTCTTTTTGAAAATAAGTTCTACTTGCATTTCTAATTCCATATACATTAAGCCATGGTGCTCTATTTAAATAAAGCGCTAATATTTCTTCTTTGGTAAAATTCCTTTCAAGCTTCACAGCAATGATCCATTCTTTTATTTTTTGTGAACCTCTTACAATAATATTTCCATGCCCCTGTCCCAAAATCATTTTAGCCAACTGCTGTGTAATGGTGCTTCCACCGCCTTGCGTTCCCAACGAAAAAACTGCACGTCCGAGCGCCTGTGCATCAATACCTGAATGGTCAAAAAAACGTTCGTCTTCTGTTGCAATCAAAGCATGAAAAACATTAGGAGAGATTTCATCGTACCTAACTTCACTCCTGTTTTCAGAATAATATTTACCCATTAAAATACCGTCAGAACTGATAATTTCACTTGCAAGGTCTGCTTCGGGATTTTCAAGTTCCTGTAGAGATGGCATTTTACCAAAAACTCCAAAATTTGCTAATAATAGAACGACTATAATAGCGGCAAAGCCAAATAGAAAAAGACGCCAGAGTATGCTTACAGATCGTTTCATAAGGATGAGGAATGGTTAAAAGAATATTTAAAAAAATTAAAATTTATTACCAAAATTTGTATTTAGTAATTGCTTGTATGATATGATGTCTTTATTAGTTTTTAGCAGCAATAAATTGTCAGCGGATATTATGATGAATGAATATTTTGCAGGCTGCAACCATGACACTTCTGACGTTGCTGCCTTTTTTATTTTATCAAAATATTTCAATGCTTCTGTTGCATTTGCAAACGGTTGAAAAAGTAGTAACGATCTTGCAGCATCAATCGTGTCTCTTTGTATGGTAACGTTTATTGTAGCCATGCTTTCTTTATTAAAACGAACAAAAGCATTTTTGGCTTCGTTTACATAAACAGCATCTACTTTATCTAAAATCATTGCAACATAATGTGGCTTTTCAGGCGATAAAGTAAAAGATTTATTTATGTAGATGGAAGGCGTTTTTATACTATCTGACATTACAGATTTTACAATAACCGGCGCAATCATTTTTACCTCAGCAGGTTTTACAGGAGCCTTTACTACAACAGGTACCTTCTTGTCTGCTATTACAACTTGGTCTTCTGTAACTCTTGTAAGCTGCAAATCGGTTAAATATTTTTCAATTTCACTTCTCCGCTGCAACACGCTGATTAAGGTGGTTACTTTTGGTTTTAAAAGAGATGTTGGGTAGAGAGATTCAATATTTTTAAGTACAGTAATGGCAGCACTATCCTGTCTTTCTTTAATTAAATAAACCGCTTCAATATATAACAGCTGTGGCGACCAGTAGTTGTTTCCATACACACTGTCAGCCTTCTTTTTAGCATTTACAGCTTGCTCAAAATTTCCTTCAACAAACATGTCGTAAACACCCTCATACCGAGCAGTTACTTCAGGATTTTTTTCTCCTTTTTTAAGGAGTGCCGGGTTTAACAGAACCTTGGTTGCATCACTGCCTGCAAAATTTGTTTTTAAAAGATTTGAATACAAGGACGCTTTGGCATTATCGCCTATTTTATTATAGCAATATGCTAATCCAAAATACACATCGGGTAGTTTAGTATTGGAAGAAAATCTTCTTACAAAATCTTCATAAAGCCCAATAGCTTGTTCATAATTCTGCAATTCATTTTGAAAAATTTGTGCAGCTTCGTAAAGATTGGTTGCAATTACAACATTACTAGTATCCAATTTTTCTTTGGAAAGCGGGAGATCGGACATAAGACCGTCAAATGAATAATCTGTTACTTTTACAAAAGGTTCTGCACTTGTTTTTTTGTTTCCAGGGTCGGGCGCATTGGGGTCAAGAGAAGACAATGCATTGACAGAGTTGGTAACATTTGCATCAGATGCAGTTTTTCTGCGCCAGTTATCAACGTTAGTCCTTTTACCCCATTTACTCCTAAAATCGTTAAATCCTTTTGATTTTAAACTTGCATTGTAAAAATACCATTCTCCTGTGTTAGCTGCTGCTGCTTTAAATAAATCCACCGCTTCTTTATTCCTATCCGCAAATGTTATCAGAGTATTGCCGGCAAATTCATCTTCTTCTTTAAGCCCGTTTTCTTTCCGATATTTTTTTACCATCTTTTTTATAAACGCCTCTCTATCTCCTGCAGGCAATGCTGCCAGCGTCTGAAGACTGTCTTCTCTTTCAATTGCCATTAATTTAGGCACCAAACGGCTAAGCAATTCTTTACGTTCTTCAATTAAAAAAGACTCCTCGGTTGTTTTATTACCTGTAGCGTTCAAACTGTCATAATATGCAAAGGCCGCTTTATAACGTTGTTGCTTAAAAGCAATTTTTGCTAGTTGAAGAAATGATTTGTCTTTGTATCCAGACTCTATATTGTTATATGAAACGCTTTTGTTGTAGTAGCTTATGCCGTTTAAAGTATCGGGCTTTTGAAGACTAAGCTGCCCGGTTGAATAATAAATAATATCTCTAAAAGATTCATATTTATCTTTCTTGGCCATTTTTAAAAGGTTCGAAATAGTATTATCAAGCTCTTTTAAATTATTAGTATTCCTCAGCATTTTAGCTTCATTTAATCTTGCATAAATGTCCATTACCGGATCAGCTGTGTGGTGTGCTGCTCTTAAATAATATTCAGATGCTTTATCAAACTTGCCATTTAATTCAAACATTTGTGCAACTAAATATTCCCATCTACTCTTATCATCTTTCGTATCTGCATTACTCAAAGCTTTTTCAAGATGTACTGCAGAACTATCAAAATTATTTTGGGCAAAGAACCAATAGGAAGAAACCTCTTCGAGGTCATTCTTTAATCGTGACGGTAGATTTTTATCATTTTGTAAAATGCTAATTAAACCTGCCGCATCGCCATATTCTTTCTGTTCTGTAAAAGTTCTAATCTGCCAAATAAGTGCGTCGTTTCTGCTTGCCGGTTGGGTAAAAACTTTCTGAAAAATATTTCTTTTTTCTTTGTCAGCTATAGACACTGAGCCAGCACCTGCAACTCCTTCATTAGAACCTACAATTTTATTGTAATCATCATCTTTCTTTGTTCTTGGGAAAAGATTGTAATTAATAAATTGAAAAGTGAGTGCAGCTGAATCAAAATCTTTTTTTAAAAAATAAGACTTGCCAATAAGAAAATAAAAATTATCAACCCATTCAGATCTTAAATCATGTAATAAAATTCCTGCAGTTGATTTATAAATTACTGAGTCAAGATCAGACTTTTGACTGGCTGTATTATTTAACGAGTATGGATAAAACGACAACATTGTAGCATAATCATCTTTGTTAGAAAGTTTTGCTCTTTCAATAACAAGATTTAGTCTGTTGTTTGCATTAAAATAAAAATTATAATGCGATGTATTATTCTGTAAAAATTTTCTCAGCCCTTTAAATTTTTTCTCACCTGTTTTTTCTGATGCCAATTTCTTCTCTTCATACTTTTCAGGCTTTTTTTCTTTGCCAAATGGATCTATTGTCCATACGGGTTGTGCTATTATTTTGGTCGAATAACAAACCGCATATGTAACTAAAATTCCTATTAATAAAGCCTTAGATTTCAACATGAAAAATATAATTGGTATAGATTTAAAGTTCGCATTTATTATTTAATATCGACCAAAAATAACCTCTGCAACACTAATTTAAAAACAATAAGTTATTTATTTCTGTTAAAAATTTACGTTTGCTTCATTAATAGCTAATTTAGCGCAGATAAGTCCTCATGTAATATTACAAGCACGATGTCAATGCCGGATGTAAACAATACTTTTAAAAGACTTCGAAGCCATTATCGATTAGTGATAATGAACGAAGATACTTTTGAAGAGGTTGTAAAATTTAAACTTACCCGTATGGGCGTTTACATTGTACTAAGCACCGTTTTTATATTGATGGTTGGTCTTACTGCAGCCCTGATTGTTTTTACGCCGTTAAAATATTATCTCCCAGGCACAGGTGGTAATGCAAAGCAAGTTCGAGAATACCGGCAATTAAAAATAAGAACAGACTCCATGGAGCAGGCGTTGAAATACCAGGATAATTATTTAAAAAACATTGAAAAAGTATTAAAAGGAAACGTAAAACCGTTAGACACCAATAAAATTGTTCTACCGAAAGTTGAAAATACCAATGATTGAGCCTAAGCCAGATAAGAAAAAAGCAGACAACAGCCTTTTGTGGAAATATGCGGGCTTTGCTACACAATTAACAATCGCACTTGCAATTTCGGTTTACTCAGGCATCAAATTAGATTCATTCTTAAAATTTAGTAGTCCAATATTTGTTTGGGTTTTACCCTTACTTATTATAGCAGTACTTATTTATAAAGTAATAAAGGATACTGCTCCCAAAAAATAACTATATGAAGCTATTCGGTAGAATGTTGTTGCCAATGTTTATTATTTTTATTGTGTTAACTATATTTATTTTTGCTGCGAGTAAGCTATGGGATACTTATAACATTGACAGGAGTGTTTTGGTGGGGGCTAATTTACTTTTTATGACAACAGGTTTACTTGTATTTTTTATGCAAAAAAATGCGCTCACCAATAAAAACCCAAATGTTTTTATACGCAGTGTAATGGCCGGAATGATGATAAAAATGTTTAGTACCGTACTTGCTGTACTTGCATATGTTGTAGTGGTTGGCCCGACTTACAATAAGAGAGCTGTATTCATTTCGCTTTTTATGTACCTCGTGTATCTTGCAATTGAAGTAATTGCAATATCTAAGTTGAATAATAAAAAAAATGTCTAAAACAAAAGTTGATTTTTCTGCTTTACAATCTTACTTACCTAACGGGACTTTTGAACCTGTCCTCGAATATTTGCATGAATTTAAAATCCAACTTACCATTACACGCAGCCGAAGCAGTGTTTTAGGTGACTACAGGCATGCGCATGAAAACAAAGGCCATCGAATTAGTGTAAATGGCGACTTAAATAAATTTTCGTTTTTTATCACCCTCCTCCATGAAATTGCTCATCTTATTACATTTGTAAAGCACCCAAAACGTGTACAGCCGCATGGTTCAGAATGGAAAGCGAACTTTGGTAATATGCTAACAATATTTGTGGCAAAAAATATTTTTCCTGATGATGTAAAAACTGCCTTAATAAGTTCAATAAATAACCCTGCTGCCAGCAGTTGCAGTGATGTAAAGTTGCTGAGGGTTCTTAAAAATTACGATCAGAAGAAAGATGAAGTTTATTTTGTAGAGCAATTGCCTGCAGGACAACTTTTTGAAATAAAAGGCAACAGAGTTTTTGAAAAAGGAGAGAAAATACGAAAAAGATTTAAGTGCCGGGAAGTTGCTACAGGAAAATGGTATTTATTCAGTCCTGTTTCTGAAGTAAAAAAAGCCGGTTAACATTTGATTTCGGTACAGAATTTTTTTATTCCAAATAACAACTTGTAAATATTTAAGGCAAAACCCAGTATCTTACATTTAAATAAACAAAGAAGTCTTTGCAACCTATTACAAAATACAGTGAAGAAGAACTTGTAACACTTCTAAGAGAACAAGATCAGTCAGCATTTTCTTATTTATATGATAATTATGCCGCAGCTTTAAACGGAATTATCATAAGAATGGTTGATGACACCCAACTTGCAGAAGATATATTACAGGAAGCCTTTCTAAAAATCTGGAGCAACTTCAAACAATATGATACCAGTAAAGGGAGGCTATTTACGTGGATGATCAATATTACAAGAAACCTTACTATCGATACTTTGCGTAGCAAAGGTTATAAAAAAGGGAAAAAAATCTCGCAAGATGAAAATTCCGTAACTACTTACCAAGATAAGAACTTTACATCTGAGAGGTTTGATACGATAGGTCTAAGAAAACAACTACAATACCTGAAGCCAGAACAAAAGGTAATTATTGACATGGCATATTTTAGTGGATATACTCAGGAAGAAATCTCGAAAGAGATGGAGATTCCTTTGGGAACTGTGAAAACGAGAATGCGTACTGCCATCATCGAATTAAGAAAACTGTTGCAATAATAATAAAACAAGTGGAAAAACAAGAAATCATATCATCGGGTCTTTTAGAAATGTACGTTATAGGCGCTGCATCTTCCGAAGAGTCGGCTCAAGTAGAGCTTTTGCGGTCTCAGTATGCAGAGATAAATGAAGAAATCATTAACATAGAAAAGGCTTTAGAAGCGTATGCATTTGCAAATGGGGTAATGCCTTCATCTAATGTAAAAACTGAAATATTTTCTTCATTAAATTTTACAAATCATTCAGTTAATAACATCGAATCTATACCAACTGCAAAAGTAGTGTCTATTTCGCCATTACGCAACATTGCAGCAGCCGCAGCCGTATTGCTGTTAATTGGAAGCTCGGTACTAAATTTTTTCTATTACAATAAATACAAAGATGTAAATGATAAATATGCTGAAAGTCAGCAACAAATTGCTTCATTAAATGAACATTTAACTGAGGTTGATAAAAATATGAGCATTGTACAAAGCAAATACAGTGAGCCCGTGTCTTTAAAAGGTTTGGAGGCTGCGCCAGATGCTGGAGCAAAAATATTTTGGATGAAAAATACCGGGGAAGTATATGTTGACCCAACTAATATGCCGATGGCACCCGCAGGAAAGCAGTACCAGCTTTGGGCAATTGTTGATGGTAAACCCGTAGATGCAGGTATGATTACATCCAAAGACGGTAAAAAATACAGCATACAAAAAATGAAGTCTTTTGGCAAAGCGCAGGCTTTTGCAATAACTTTGGAAACTGAAGTTGGTAACACGCAACCAAAAGGAGTAATGTTTGTTATGGGTAAAATTTAGAATTCTTAAATTATATTTTGTAAAAGCCTTCAAATTTTGATGGCTTTTTTTATTTCTTCAACACAATTCTAAATGTAGTTCCTTTTCCAACTTCACTATGTTTTACAAACAATTCTCCTTTGTGGTAAAGATCAATTATTCGTTTGCTAAGCGATAACCCAAGCCCCCAGCCTCTTTGCTTTGTAGTAAAACCGGGTTTAAAAACATTGGCAACATTATTTTTACTGATACCTTTTCCATTGTCTTTTACATCAATGATAATTTGTGCAATTTCATTTTTTATATTAATGTTGATGGTTCCTTTTCCATCCATGGCATCAAGCGCATTTTTTAATAAATTCTCAATTACCCAGTCAAACAACGGAGGGTTAATCATGGCCGTAATGTCATTTTCACCGCCGGTATTTACTGTAAAAGAAACCCTGTCTGTTGCTCTTCTTTTAATATAACTAACCATCGTCTCAATTTGAGATATTAAATCCGTCTCCTCAAGTTTTGGTGTACTGCCAATTTTTCCAAATCTGTCACTCACAAGCTTTAAGCGTTCAACATCTTTACTTATTTCAACTGCTATTTTTTGCGTCCCCTCATTTTCTCTCAACATTTCCATCCATCCTTCTAACGATGAAATTGGTGTTCCTAACTGGTGCGCTGTTTCTTTTGCCATACCCGCCCAAACCTGATTTTGTGTACTTTTACTTTTGTTTGAAACTGCAATTAATATAATGATGACGAACAGCAATGCCACTACTAATTGTACAATTGGAAAATACCTTATCTGCACCAGCAAATCAGATTCTCCATAATAGGTAAAGTTTTTTTCGGTAGGATTTATGGGGTTTTGCCAAACAATAGGAGGATTTATTTTTTTCAATATCTCCAGCTGCTCTTTTAAATAAAACTTATTTTTTGCAATGGCGGCCGAATCATAATTGTTGGCAACTATACTATCTCTTTCGTTGATTTGTATGAGGGGGATATCCTTACCATTTTCAATAATTATTTTTGTAGCAAGCTTTGTGTCCTGGTTATTTATGTTGTTTAAATCATTCACCGCCTCCACATATTGCTGTATTTTTCTTTTTTCGTCGGTAGCAATTTTTTTTGCAAGAAAATTACTGAAAAAAATACTGGCCATTATGAAAGCGATTGCAATGAGGCCAAGAATATTTCTCAAATTTAGAAACCGTTGAAGCATATTTAAAAATACCAAATATTGAAATGCAATTGGCCATAAATTTTACAAATGAAGTATGTTTGTAACAACATGATGGCTGATAATAATAATACTGGTTCTGCAAATACAAACTCACCATTGGTGGCTATAGTAATTTTAAACTGGAATGGTAAACACTTTCTTGAAAAATATCTTTCCGATGTACTGGCGTCTACCTATCAAAACAAAAAAATAATTGTAGCCGATAATGCTTCAACAGATGATTCTATCAATTTTTTAAATCAATATTTCCCCTCAGTTGAAATCATTGTAAATAAAGCCAATGAAGGTTTTGCAAAAGGATATAATACTGCTCTAAAAAAAGTAACAGCAGATTATTTTGTATTATTAAACAGCGATGTAGAAGTAACGCCGGGCTGGATTGAGCCTATTGTAGAATTAATGGAGAAAGATAAAATGATTGGGGCTTGCCAGCCCAAATTGTTAGATGAAGAGAATAAAAAATATTTTGAGTATGCAGGTGCTTGTGGCGGCTGGATAGACACTTTCGGTTATCCTTTTGCAAGAGGGAGGGTATTAGAACAAATGGAAGAAGACTTAGGACAGTACAACACAGCAGTACCATGCTTTTGGGCATCGGGTGCAGCTATGTTTGTAAGAGCAACCCTGTTTAACGATTTAGGAGGTTTAGATGAATATTTTTTTGCACATCAAGAAGAAATTGATCTTTGCTGGCGTATGCAAAGAGCAGGATTTAAAATTTATGTAGAACCCGCATCTGTGGTATACCATGTTGGTGGCGGCACTTTACCAAAAGGCAACAGCAAAAAAACGTATTTAAATTTTAGGAATAACCTTATTATGATTTATAAAAACAGTTCCGCAAGCGCATTGCTTTTAAAAATGCCAATTCGGTTTGGTCTTGACGCTTTGGCCGCATATAAAGGTTTATTTGCCGGTGATGGCGGGTATTTTATTGCCATTGCAAAAGCACATTTACATTTTGTGCAATGGATATTATTTCAAAAGAAAAAGCCGCAGCAATTAAATATTAAAAATATACACTTGCAGGGTACTTACAGTGGAAGCATTTTGTGGCAGTATTATTTTAAAAATAAAAAAAACTTCTCTCAATTTATCAAGGTCAAATAAAATTTTAAAAAAATAAGTCTTATTTTTGCCCCGAAAAATTAAAACAATGGAACAAGAAATAATAGAGGATAAAGAAAATGATTTTACACACAGTTGGGTATCGTCTTCCCGCTTTTTATGGTATTGCCAAATTGCTGTTGTAATTGCCATTGTTCTCTCTGCATGTGTAGCACAGTATACACACAGGTATAAAGGAAAACCAAAGGTGAACGTGCCCGAAAACACACTTTACAATCCTAAATACAAATAAAATTTTGTAATTAGATTTCAATCCTTATTTTTGCCATCCGAAAAACAAATCGCAAGATTTATTTTGAGAATAAAAGATCTTACACATAACCTGCGGAAGTAGCTCATTTGGTAGAGCGCGACCTTGCCAAGGTCGAGGTGGCCGGTTCGAGCCCGGTCTTCCGCTCCAAAAAAACTCCCGCCTCAAACGGGAGTTTTTTTATATCTTTTCTCTCCTCTTCAAAAGATGGGTGAAGTGTTTGCCCCGGTGGTGAAATTGGTAGACACGCAGGACTTAAAATCCTGTTTGCAGCAATGCAAGTAACGGTTCAATTCCGTTCCGGGGCACAAGAAACGTCTTAGGGCGTTTTTTTTTTAGTTTACAACACCCTCTCTTTTGGAGAGGGATAATGGGTGAGGTAAATTTGCGGCCATGGCGAACCTTCCTGCCGGCAGGCAGGATTGGTAAATGCGCTATCCTAGTTCTTTAAATAATTTATATGTTTTATGTTTACGCAATAAAAAGTTTTGGTAAAAATTATATCTATGTAGGAATAACAGATAACATTGAAAGAAGATTATCACAACATAATAGCGGAGAAAATAAATCTACAAAAGCTTACAAACCTTTTATTATAATACATTCGGAAAGTTTTGCTACAAGACCTGAAGCGAGAATGAAAGAAATATATTTTAAATCGGGAGTTGGAAAAGAACATCTTAAAACAGTAAAATTACCCGCGGCCATGGCGAAATTGGTAGACGCACTACCTTGAGGTGGTAGCGCCCATACAACGGGTGTGTCAGTTCGAATCTGATTGGCCGCACAGATAAAACCTGCTTTCGTCGCAGGTTTTTTTATTTATATTATTTCGAAGCATCAACAAAATCACTTTCTTCAACATTTGTATCCTGCTTTCCGTTGCAAGTCCTCATTCGTTTCTCCCGCAAAAGCGGGATCACTCTTTCCGGGCTTTCCACTTCAATCAGGGCTAAGCTCATCCGAATATCTTTTTTTAACTTTTATTATGCATTGTCCGTTAAATATTTTGTGTCTATTACTTTTTCTTAAATACGAAGCAGCTAAGAAAAAAAAGATCTAAGAAGAATCGACAATAATAAGTCGTTGAGCAACTTTGCGCCTTTGCGACTTTGCGGTTAAGTTTATCCAAAAATCGTAACAGCAAATTTATTAACTTGTAAAAAATACCAAAAAATGACCAACGATATTAAATGCCCCAACTGCGGGCACATCTTTGATGTAGAAAATGTAATAGCGGCAGACTTAGAAAAGAAACTGGAAACTAAATACCAGAACAAACTTCAACAATCTCTAAATAAATTAGAAGAAACCGAAAAGAAATTTGAGGCTGAAAAAATATTATTTGAAGAGAAAAAGAAAAAAGAAAATGAACTCTTTCTAAATAAAGTAAGGCAGGAAAAAATAAAAATGGAAGCTGAAATGCAGGAGCAGTTAACAAAAAGCATTTCATCTGACTTTGAAAACCGCTTAAAAATACTTCAACAGGAAAAAAATGACAACGAAGAAAAATTAAAAGAAGCCCGCAAAAAAGAAT
>JBBRPX010000010.1:0-33188 GCA_038227505.1 Chitinophagales bacterium | reverse complement strand
TAAAAGCGGAGAGCTAGGGATTCGAACCCCAGGACCTGTAACAGTCAACAGTTTTCAAGACTGCCGCAATCGACCACTCTGCCAGCTCTCCGCTGCAAAAATAAGGGTTCGGATTTTAAAAACAAGTTTGTTTTAAATTTATTCCAAAAATAAAAATCTCCGGTATTTGTATAATTTTAAAATGGAAAAGCAAAGATTGTATGCCATCATAATTTATTATTTTTGTAAATCATGACACAGCTTTCTACGCTCAATAAATATTTTAAAAAATATAAGTACTCTTTCTTTCTTGGAATTCTATTTGTAATCCTAACCAATTATTTTAGAATTTTATCGCCACAGTTAACCGGTTATGTGGTAAATTCTGTTGTTACTGTTATAAAAGGAAAAAATGTTCAAACAGATACTTCACAGCTTACCAATTATGATTTTACAGTTAGAAAAATTATTGACTGGTTTAACCATGAAACTTTTCAAACCAAAATATTGTATACAGGATTGATTCTTATGGTCATCGCTCTAATAAGTGGTTTCTTTATGTTTTTAATGCGGCAGACAATTATCGTAATGAGCCGCCACATTGAGTTTGATCAGAAAAATGAAATTTTTTCACACTACCAAAAATTAGATACCGGTTTCTATAAAACCCATAGCACCGGAGATTTAATGAACCGAATTTCTGAAGATGTAAGCAGGGTAAGAATGTACACGGGCCCTGCTATTATGTACTTTATAAACCTGGCAGCAATTATTGGTTTTAGCCTTTATTTTATGATAAGGTCAGACTTAAAGTTAACCCTGCTTGCTTTGGGACCATTGCCATTATTAGCCTTTGCAATTTATTTTGTAAACACCATCATCAATAAAAAAAGTGAACGCATACAATCTTTGTTAAGTGACCTTACCACCAATGCTCAGGAGTCTTATTCTGGTATTAGAGTAATAAAATCTTTTGTACAGGAAAATGCAATGCTTAATTTTTTTAGGATTAACAGCGAATCTTACCGGAGCAATGCATTAAGTCTTGCAAAAACGGAAGCCATTTATTTTCCCTCTATGGGCTTGCTTATAGGGCTCAGTACTTTAATCACCATTTTAGTAGGCGGGCTGGATGTTGTTCATCAGGTCCCCGGATCATCGGTTGGAAAAATTGCAGAATTTGTGTTGTACATCCAAATGCTAACTTTTCCGGTTAGTGCTATTGGCTGGACGGCGAGTATGACACAGCGGGCAGTTGCATCACAAAAACGCATAAATGAGTTTTTATTAACTACACCTGTTATAAAAGATAATGTAGATTCAAAAGAAGTGATACTACAGGGAGATATTAGTTTTGAAAATATCAATTTTATTTATCCGCATACCGGTATTCATGCAATAAAAGATTTCTCATTACATATAAATAAAGGTGAAAAAATTGCTATCATCGGTAAAACCGGCTGCGGTAAAAGTACCATTGCACAATTAATGTTAAGAATGTATGATGTGCAATCGGGCAGCGTAGAATACGACCAACAAAATATTAATAATTTAAAAACATCATCTGTAAGATCTCAGATAAGTTATGTACCGCAGGATGTTTTTCTTTTTAGCGACAGTATAAAAAACAACATTCGTTTTGGAGAGAAAAATGCATCGGACGCTGAAGTATTTGTAGCTGCAAAACAGGCAAGTATTTTTAATGAGATAAATAGTTTTGACGAAAAATTTGAAACCCTTGTAGGTGAGCGTGGCGTTACTTTAAGTGGCGGTCAAAAACAACGGATTTCAATTGCAAGAGCATTATTAAAAAAACCTGAAATTGTTTTGTTTGATGATTGTTTAAGTGCGGTAGATGCAAGAACAGAGAATGAAATTATTGGTAATCTTTATAATTATTTGAAAGATAAAACGGCTGTTATTATCACACACCGTATTTTTTCATTATTTAATTTTGATAAAATTGTTGTAATGGACGATGGAAAGATTGTGGAACAGGGAAATCATGGAAGTTTAATGGCAGCAAAAGGAATTTATTTTAATATGTATCAAAAACAACAGGAAACAGATAATTTAAAGTAGGAGAGAAGCGATTTTTTATGCTTTTAAAAATTTTGCTATTTCAAAAACAATTTTATCTTTGTCAAGTACATATATTTACGAATTAATTTAAAACAAAATAACTACAGTGGCGTACGAACAAAACGAGAATAACGACAGAAAACAGGAAAGTGTTTACAGCAAAAGAATTAAAGCGGGCAAACGCAGAACGTACTTTTTTGATGTGAGAGAAACCCGTGGCAATGATTTTTATTTAACTATCACAGAGAGCCGCAAAAGATTTGATTCAGATGGATATGACCGCCATAAGATCTTTGTTTATAAAGAAGACTTTAATAAATTTATTAAAGGTCTAAATGAGGCAGTAGATTATGTAAAAACAGATTTAATGCCTGATTTTGATTTTGATGCATTTAACCATGACACACCTTACGAAGGCGATGAACAAAATCATGTTCCTTCATCATCAACAGATGCGACGCCTTCAATGACAGCTGATGCGGAAGAAATCAAAGAGAAGCCCATTGAAGTAGTTAAAACTCCAGAAGAACCTTTGGCTCCGTTAGATAATGGCAGCACAGAAGAAGTTGATAAATGGTAACACAATATATTTCTAAAATACAAACCTCCATTATTGGAGGTTTTTTATTTTGTATCAACCTTTATTTTATTAGGAATTTTGACAGCAGAACCATTCGATTTTTGATTTGGAATTTTACTTACGCTTGATACATCAGGAATAAAACAAGGCATATTATCGAGCGGCAAAATTAAAACGTTCAGATTATTTGCAGGTAGTATAACAGCATAATCTTTATAAAGACCATTTTTTAAATAGAGTGGCGTTTTTAATATTTTAAAATCGGGAAGTTTAAAGTTCCGGTAATTCTTTAAATTGATCGAACTATCTTGAGCACAAACAACAGTTGCAAAAAGAAGAAGGCTGATTATAAGTTTTAACTTTTTCATTTTATTTTTTCTAAAGCTACAACTTCCTGAGTTTTTTAAAAGCATTTATTAATCCGTTTGTGCTGCTATCATGGCTTGTAATAATATTTTCATTTACCAACTCTTCCTGAATATTGACTGCAAGTTTTTTCCCTAGTTCAACTCCCCACTGGTCAAAACTGAAAATATTCCAGATTACGCCCTGTACAAAAATTTTATGCTCATAAAAAGCAATCAATTGCCCAAGGGTAAAAGGTGTTATGCTATCAATTAAAAAAGAATTGCTTGGTCGATTCCCTTCAAAAACACGGTATGGATTTTCATTTGCAGATCCATTCATTAATGCTTCCGGCTGTGCAAAAAAATTGCTCATCAATTTCATCTGGTGATCGCCAATCGGGTTATGGCTTTCTGCTGCAGCAATAAAATCTGCAGGTATTAATTCAGTGCCCTGGTGCAGCAGCTGGTAAAATGCATGTTGCCCATTTGTACCGGGCTCTCCCCAAATAACGCCACCTGTATTGTAATTGGTAACATTTCCATTTCTGTCCACATGCTTGCCGTTACTTTCCATATTTCCCTGCTGAAAATATGCAGCAAAGCGATGAAGGTATTGATCGTAAGGTAAAATTACTTCACTAGTGGTCCCATAAAAATTTCTGTACCAAATACCAACAAGTGCCATTAAAACGGGTATGTTTTTTTCAAAAGAAGTTGTTTTAAAATGATTGTCACTTTCATGTGCACCTTTCAGCAAAGCTTCAAAATTATTATAGCCTATTGTTGCAGCAATGCTTAAACCAATTGCACTCCAAAGGCTGTAACGGCCTCCAACCCAATCCCAAAACACAAACATATTTTTAGCATCAATACCAAAACTTACCACTTCTTTTTTGTTGGTACTAAGTGCTACAAAATGTTTCGCAACATCTTTTTCGCTGCCACCGTTTTGCAGAAACCAATTGCGTGCAGAGTGTGCATTGGTCATGGTTTCCTGCGTAGTAAATGTTTTGCTTGCTATTAAAAAAACAGTTTCATCTGCACTGATTTTTTTAAATGTTTCAGCAATATGTGTTCCATCAACATTGCTTACAAAATACGGTTGTATACCTTCTATCCAATATGGTTTTAATGCTTCAGTTACCATCACCGGACCAAGATCACTTCCTCCAATCCCAATATTGACAATATATTTTATTTTTTTGCCTGTATATCCTGTCCATTTTCCTGAATGAATGTCGTTGCAAAAAACTTTCATTTGTTGTAACACTTCATTAATTTCCGGCATTACATTCTTCCCTTCAAAATATACTGGGTTACCTGAAAAATTTCTTAAAGCTGTGTGCAGAACTGCACGATCTTCAGTTTGGTTTATTTTTTCACCTTCAAACATGGCGTGCATGGCACCTTCAAGTTTACACTCTTTAGCAAGATCAAGTAAACCAGAAAGTATCTCATCATCAATCATATTTTTTGAATAATCAACTAAAATATGTTCGGTTTGTATAGAATAGTTTTGAAAGCGATTGCTGTCTTTTTTAAACAGATCTGCAATTTTTATATCTTTTTTATTTTGATAATTGGCTGTAAGTTTTTCCCATGCCTTGATTTTTGTGGGATTTACTGCTGGAAACATAAAAAGTTTTTTTAATTAAAAAAATTCGATGGGTGTAGTTCGTTTTAAAAGGCTGCGATGGTTTCCAAAACATGAATTACCATTTCGTTGTTAACATCTAAATGGGTTACCATTCTAACTTGAGTCTCTGAAATTGGCAAACATAAAATACCATATTCTTTTATTCTTCTGCAAAATTCAGCAGCAGAACCTTCACTTAGTACTTCAAATATTACAATATTCGTTTCTACAGGCATCATTTTACCGGTAAAATCTTTAAGCAGCAGGGCCTCCGCAATTTGCTTGGCATGGTGGTGATCTACAGCAAGTCTTTCAACGTTGTTATGCAATGCAAATAACCCAGCCGCAGCTATGTATCCTGCCTGCCTCATGCCACCACCCATTACCTTTCTTACCCGTCTTGCTTTTTTTATAAAATCAGCCTTCCCTAATAATACACTACCAAGGGGAGTACCCAAGCCTTTACTCAAACAGATTGATATACTATCAAACATTTCTCCATACTCTTTAGGGTTTTGCTTTTTAGCCACCAATGCGTTAAAAAGCCTTGCTCCATCTAAATGCAGTTTTAGTCCCCGGTCGATACATACTTTTCTTATCGCTAAAATATCTTCAATTTCATAACAACTGCCACCACCACGGTTACCTGTATTTTCCAACACCACCAAAGATGAATGTGCTTTGTGTACATCATCAGGATTTATAGAAACGGCAACATCTTCTGCGGTAATTAAACCTCTAACACCATTGATTGTTTTTACCTGGCAACCACTGTTGAAGGCAATTCCACCACCTTCGTAAATATAAACATGGCTTATTTTATCACAAATAACTTCATCACCAGGCTGGGTATGGCATTTAATAGCTATCTGGTTTGTCATTGTGCCGGTTGGGCAAAATATAGCGGCCTCCATACCAAACAGATCAGCACAATATTTTTCCAATTCATTCACTGTTGGGTCTTCGCCGAAAACATCATCGCCAACTTTGGCATCAAACATTGCCTTCAACATTTCGGGAGAAGGTTTGGTAAAAGTATCAGAGCGTAATTCTATCATGCAGCAAATGTAAAAAAGAGAATGAGTAATAGGGAAGATTTTTTAAGATTTAAATATTTTATGCTAATAGTTATTTTATTCTGTTACCAAAAAAGATGTAAATAATTATAAAGGTTATTTTTAGCACGATATTTGTATATACATAAATCTTCAAATAACAAAATTTATTTCACAATTTTCTTTGCAAGGCAGGTTAAATGCTGTAGCTTTGCGTTCGCAATTCTGTACATAGCGTACTTCACCAAAGAATTTAAATCAAACAATGAGGCAATTAAAAATAGCAACCCAGATAACCAACCGTGATTCTCAAGCTGTTGAAAAATATCTGCAGGAAATTTCAAAAATATCGATGATTACACCTGAGGAAGAAACAATTCTTGCTCAAAAAATTAAAATGGGTGACCAACGTGCGCTTGACAAACTTGTACAAGCTAACCTACGTTTTGTGGTTTCCGTAGCAAAACAATACCAGCATCAGGGTCTTTCGTTATCAGATTTAATAAATGAAGGTAATCTAGGTTTAATCAAAGCTGCCCAGCGTTTTGATGAAACAAAAGGTTTTAAATTCATTTCTTATGCAGTTTGGTGGATACGTCAATCAATTTTACAAGCTTTGGCTGAGCAGGGTCGTTTGGTGCGTTTACCACAAAATAAAATTGGCACTTACAATAAAGCAAACAAAGCTTACATGGCTTTTGAGCAGGAGCACGAGCGTGAGCCTTCTACAGAAGAGCTGGCAGAATTGTTAGAAATGAGTGAGACGGAGATAAATAATATCTTTCAAAGCAATACACGTCATACTTCGTTAGATGCACCTGTGCACGAAGCAGAAGATGTAGCTATGGGAGACTTACTAAAAGGTGGTTCAGAAACTGACGAAGATGTAATGCATGATTCACTTAAAAATGAAATTCGCAGAGTGCTTAAATCATTGAGCCCGAGGGAGGCAGAAATAGTTAATGCATATTTTGGTTTAGATGGCGAAAACGGTGTGACTATTGAACAGATTGGCCACAAATACGATCTTACGAAAGAGCGAATTCGCCAAATAAAGGAAAGAGCTATAAAGCGTTTACAAAAAGCAAGGTACAGCGGTGCATTAAAAGCGTATTTAGGTTAATAACCTTGCTAATAAAATTTTATAAAAATCCTTTTGAATTGATTTTCAAAAGGATTTTTTAATTTGATGAAACAGGAATATAAATAGCCACTAATGTACCTTTCCCCGGTGCACTTGTAAAGTCCACCGTTCCTTTTAAAAATTCAACCCGTGTAATAATATTTTTTACACCAATGCCATCATTAAATGTGCTTTTATCAACTATAAAACCCTTGCCATTATCCTCAATTGTCGCAGTAATTTCATTCGACTCTTTTACGAGAGAAATATCAAGTACACTAGCTTCTGAATGCTTAATTACATTATTGACACACTCTTGTATTACCCTGTAAAGTACAGTTTCTACGTCTGTCTCCAATCGATCGTTAAGTCCTTCGGCATATAGATTTATTTTTATTATACTACTATCAATTTTACCAATGAACTCCCTTACCGCTGCAGCTAGGCTACTTTTTAAAAGCGCATTCGGCATCATTTGATGACTTACACTTCTAACTTCTTTGCAACTTTCATCCACCATCGCAATTACTTTTTCAAACGAATTTTTTTGTGTTGAATCTTTAAAAACTATTTCGTTTTCAATAGCTGATAAGTTCATTTTTGCTACACTCATCATTTGCCCTACACCATCATGCAATTCGGCAGCAATACGTTTACGTTCATTTTCCTCGGCATTAATAACGGCTTTTGTAGCAATATCTTGTTGTTTTATAACTTCCAATTGCAACCTTTTTTCCTGCCTTAATTTATATCTTTTGTAATAGGAATATCCGAGTAAACTGGCCAAGAAAAAAAGTGCGATAGACCCATATAACCAATATTGCCTTTTTGTAAGTTCAAACCTTTGTTCCTGTATCTGTTTATCTTTTTTTGCAGTCTGGAATTTTGTTTCCATTTCTGAAAAACGCTTGTTCATGCCATCTGTGTAAATAGAATCATTTAGTTTTAAGGTTAACCGAGCCATCTCCATTGATTTTTTGTATTCGCCTGTTTGTTCATATAATTGCGACAAACAATCATACAACTTTGCCTTTTCAGCAAGGCAAGATGTCATTGTATCGGCGATCTGAACACCTTGCAAATATTTACTTTCGGCCAAACTAAACTGTTTATCACTTGTAAGTATTGAGCCTATATTAACCAGGCAACTTACTTGCCCTTTTTTATCCCCAAGTTTTGCTCTGATACCAAATGATTCCTGAGCTACCAATAATGCTTTTTTATAATCGCCTGTTTTTTGGTAAAGCGATGCCAGGTTGTTAAGTGAATTAGACAGATATTCAGGATTACCAATTTGCCGAGTAATGGCCTCAGCCTTTTCAAAATATTCTTTTGATAATGCAACGTCTTTTTTCAATAAATAAATATTACCAACATTTACATAGGAGCCCGCCAGCCCAAGTTTATCCTTTATCTCTTCTTTTATTGCAATAGATTGTTGCTGGTATTTTAGAGCTTCATCGAAATTGCCAACATTTTGATTAACGATACCGATATTATTCAATGAATACGAGATGCCGATTTTATCATTCAGTTTTTCATATATTTCCAATGCTTTCTGGGCATATAATAATGCTGAATCAAATTTCGATTCTTTTTGATAAATTATTCCAATCTTGTTGTAAAGTGCCCCGATTCCTTTCTCGTCGTTTAATTTTAAACGAATTTCAAATGCTTTTTTATAAGATGATAATGCATTGGTAAAATCCTGCTGGTCGTAATAGATGATACCGAGGTCATTGAAAGCCTGTGCAACAGCTTTACTAAACTTTATTTTGTTTCCAAGCTCAATGGCCTTATGGCCATAATCGATTGCTTTCTCTTGATCTACGCTCCTATATTGCCAAGTTAGTTCGTTGTAACTTTTAGCAAGATTACTGTCTCGTTGCGATGGTAAAATTTTTTCAATACTGTCAATAGTTTTTTGCTGAGCAAAGAGGGCTTTAGGAAGGAAAGAAAAGACAACCAGAACAGCAGTTAAATAATGCTTCATATATTTTTTTTAAAAAATTATTAAACAACAACAATGATCTAATATTATAAACTTTGGATGCCTTCAGCCTACATACCGCTTAATAGCTTTTTATGCATTCCCTCTAAAGTTATTGTGACTTTAAGGTCTTAACATATTAAGAATTTTATACCGTCACAGTATTATTTTAAAATATTAAGACTCTTCAACCTATTATCTTAATCAATCTGCCGAAAAAAATCTCAATTGTACAGGCTAACAAAATCCATTCTTACTCAATATTAATGATGAAACTAAATTGAAGTTTTCCAAATTTTAAATAATCTATTATTTCTTGAGCATAGGTATCTTTCTTACGCAAAGTTTTAAACAGTCAACACTAAGTTGACCAGTTCGTTACATAATAAAAAAGCAACTACATAAGGTAGAAAAATAAATGCGATTGAAAAAAATTTTTCATAAAGCAAATTAGCAGTTACGGTACATTTTTCAAATTTATATATACTAAATGGTTTATTCATAAAAAAAATATATAAAATACCCAGTGCAGGGTATATGTAACAATTTTATAAAGTTCAATTTTGGTTAAACAAATTTTAAACACTAAAAAACTTTTGTATGAAAAAGATTTTACTAATGCTTTACACAGCGTTGTTATTTAAGGCAGCAGGAGCAAACAACATCACAGTTTCATCTGCTACACTTTCCGGGCAAAATATTACAGCCCACTCGGAGGAAATTAATTTTAATGTAGGTTGGGACAACAGTTGGCGGACATCCATCAACGAAAGTAACTATGACGGTGCATGGCTTTTTATTAAGTTTAGAAAAATGGGAACCACTGACTGGCGCCATTGTACATTAAGTACAACAGGGTTTACAGTCGGAACCGGCGGAACAGTAACAGTACCGACAGATGGTAAAGGTGCTTTTATTTACAGAACTGCAGATGGTATAGGAAATGTAAGTTATACCGGTAATAAGTTAATCTGGAATTACGGCATAGATGGAATTTTAGATAATGAAACCGTAGAGGTACGTGTGTTCGCTTTGGAAATGGTTTACATACCGCAAGGCAGTTTTCAATTAGGCAGCGGCGGTTCTGAAACAAATGCTTTTATGGACGGAACAAGTAACACCTCCTATTTGGTTGCCAATAATAACGCCATTCAACTAGGAACAACAGCAGGAACGTTAAACCCTAACGGTCAGGGTTTAGCGACAGGCACGATACCAGCAGCTTTTCCAAAAGGATTTTTACCATTTTGGATTATGAAATATGAGTGCAGCCAGCAACAATATGTAGATTTTTTAAACCATTTAGATTTAGCAAGAGCTAACACAAATAACACCAATGTTGGAGGCGCATTTACCGGTACCCATCCTAATTTTGTAGCATCACAACCTGAAAGAGCCTTAGGTAATCTTGGAACGTTTAGAACTGCAGCTTTAGCTGATTGGAGCGGCTTACGCCCATATTCCGAATTGGAATATGAAAAAATATGCAGAGGGTATAATACTCCGGCTGTACCAAATGAATATGCCTGGGGTAATACGACAATAAACAATTTAATAACTGTTACTACTGCCGGAACCTCTACAGAAACTGTTGCTACACCTGCAAATGCAAATGCAAATACTGCCGGCGCTTATAGCTTCCCTGTACGAGTAGGGTTATTTGCACGAACTACAGGTTCAGATAGAATATTAAGCGGTGGCGCTTATTATGGGGTAATGAATATGAGTGATAATATGCAGGAAGTTGTATTTAGCACTGTTAATGCGACGGGCAAGGCAATAGATGCAACAGTAAATGGCGATGGATATTTAGATGCGACCGGTAATTCCAATATATCTGCATGGGCGCCTTTTGGCGCATATGGAATAAAAGGGAGTTCATATAGCACAGGAATTACCCAAGGTAGAATTTCTGATAGAGTAAATGTGAATTTTTATACCAGTGTCTACGGTAACGACGCTAATTTAGCAAATGCCAGCAGCCGATTAGCCCGAACAGCACCATAATTATCATCTCAAAAAAAGCATTATGAAAAATATAATCATAGTGCTGTTTGTTATGATGACCAACATAGCTTCAGCACAGAATAGTGCCATCTTCAATGGTGGCAACGCAGATGGTTGGAATAAAACAGCTTTTGCACAAGTAAGCAACAATATATTTACAGGCGGCATTGGCGATGGATGGGATAAAGCAGCTTTTTCGCAGCCCATAAATAATATATTTATCGGAGGAAACGGAGATGGTTGGGATAAAGCCACCTTTATACAGGGAGGTAATAATATTTATGTTGGTGGTATAGGAGACGGTTGGGCAAGCCAATACATTCCCCTAGGGCCATTACCTGTGACTTTTCTCTCATTTACTGCTCGTAAAAGTTCAAAGACATCGTCTTTGTTGGAGTGGGAAACTTCGCAGGAAATAAACAGCGATCGTTTCGAAGTAGAAAGAAGTGGAGATGCTTTATTCTTTTCAAAAATAGGTACGGTAGCGGCAGCGGGTAATTCTTCGTTTCCGCAGCAGTATTCTTTTACTGATAATAATCCAAAGGGCATAAATTATTATCGCCTCAAACAGGTAGATATTAATGGCAAATTCATTTTTACGCCTGTCAGACTCGTCAAGTTCGGAGAAATAAACAGCGAAACTGTAAAATATTATCCTAATCCAACTAATGGAATTTTAATCATTGAACTTGATTTACCAAACGTAAATGAACCTCATCTAATAAATATTAGTAATGCTGGTGGCATCATGGTTAATCAAATCAAAATTGTTCCTTCTTCGGGAAATAAAATTCAAATAGATTTATCCCGTTATGCAAAAGGGACATATTTTATTCAAGTTCGCACGCCAACACTCAACAGTACGCAGCGTGTAGTGCTTAATTAAAATTTTCTTCTTCATACACCAAGATTAGGGCTGCTTTTTAGCAGCCCTTTTCGTTTGCACGATTTGATGTAGATTTGCAAAGAAAATAAGAGATAATAAACGAATGAAGATGAAATTTTGTGTGTTGGCGTTGGTTGTAATGTTTCTTTCTGCATGCGAAAAAGATGTTACTTTAAAATTAAACGACGCCGTGCCTTTGGTTGTGGTTGATGGGCAAATTGAAGATGGTCAACCGCCAATTATTGTACTAACAAAAAGCCTAGGTTATTTTAGCAAAATTGATCCAAAAACTTTAGCAGGCTCTTTCGTAAGAAATGCGGAAGTATTTATTTCCAATGGAACTACAACCCATAAATTGAAAGAATATGCTACAGTATTAGCTCCAGGTTTAACTGGATATTTTTACAGCAATGATCTTTTAAACCCTTCTACAGCCTTTTTGGGTGAGCTAAACAAGACATACGCTTTAAGAGTTGTAGTAGAAGGTAAGGAATATACATCTACCACGTATATACCAACAAATGCCATTACATTGGATTCTATTTATACAAAACCTGCACCACTTAATGCCGATACTTCAAAAAGAACGTTGCAACTAAAATCAACAGACCCGCTTGGACTTGGGAATTTTGGCAGATATTTTACGAAGAAAAACAGTGGCTCTTTTTTACCCGGAGAAAACTCTGTGTTTGATGACCAGGTAATTGATGGCTCCACATTTACAGTACAATTACCACAGGGTATCGACAGAAATAATCCCGCAAAGGCTGATAGTAACTTTTTTAGGCGTGGCGATACTATCACATTAAAATATTGTAACATCCCACAATCAGCTTTCGTATTTTGGAGCACATGGGAGTTTGCTTTTCAGGGTATAGGAAATCCATTTGCGCAGCCAAACAAAGTCTTAGGCAATATATCAAATGGTGCATTAGGCGCTTTTTGCGGTTATGCCGTTAAATACAAAACAATCATATCTCAATAAAAATATTTTTTTAAACAAAAGAGAAAAATGGAAAATACTGTAGCAGAAAAAGTAAGTTGTTTAATTATAGGATCAGGGCCTGCTGGCTACACTGCTGCAATTTATGCAGCAAGGGCAAACATGAAACCATTATTGTATCAAGGTATACAGCCGGGCGGTCAGTTAACTATTACTACAGAAGTAGAAAATTATCCCGGTTACCCTGATGGGATTCAAGGGCCTGAAATGATGGAGCATTTTGAAAAACAAGCCAAACGTATGGGTACAGATATTCGTTACGGGCTGGCTACAAAAGTAGATTTTGGGGTTAGGCCGCTACGGGTAGAAATTGACGAAGAGAAATGGATAGAGGCTGATTCAGTTATAATAAGTACGGGAGCAGCAGCTAAATGGCTTGGTATTGAAAGTGAGCAAAGGCTTAATGGGTATGGTGTTAGTGCTTGTGCGGTATGTGATGGTTTTTTCTTTAAAGGAAAAGAGGCTGCTATTGTTGGCGCAGGAGATACAGCTGCAGAGGAAGCTTTGTACCTGTCAAAAATATGCAGCACAGTTCACATGATTGTGCGTAAAAGTGAAATGCGGGCAAGTAAAATAATGCAGGATAGAGTGATTGCTACACCTAACATTAAAATTTACTGGAACAGTGAAACCGATGAAATACTTGGAGATAAAAAAGTAGAAGGGGTGAGACTTTTAAATAATGTTACCAACGAAAAAATAGAAATACCAGTGAGTGCATTTTTTGTTGCAATAGGGCATAAACCTAATAGTGATATTTTTAAAGGATGGTTAGATATGGACGAAGCAGGCTATTTACAAACAATACCAGGCACATGTAAAACAAATATTGAAGGTGTATTTGCGTCAGGCGATGTACAGGATAAAATTTATAGGCAGGCCGTTACTGCTGCAGGCAGTGGTTGTATGGCATCGCTTGATGCTGAACGATACTTGAGCGAAAAAGGCTTGCATTAATGTTTACCATACGTTTAAATAAAATGATATTTTTTGCTTACCATGGTGTGCATGAGGAGGAAGCAATTGTGGGAACGGAATTTGAAGTATCTGTGTCAATATCATTTAATGAGGTTGAAAAAATATCGGAGTTACATCACACCATTAATTATGTTGCTGTCTTTGAAATTGTGAAACGACTTTTTGAAACACCTCAAAAACTGTTAGAAACACTCGCACAGAACATAACTGAAGAAATTTATAAAATTAACAACCAGATTGTATCAATTAACGTTACTATAGATAAATTAAATGCGCCAATATGTAATTTTACAGGAAATGTTGGTGTTAATTATTTAAAATCTTATTCTTGATGAAGTTGTTTTCTTTCTTATTGCTTTTTTTATTTTCCATTAATCAAATTTCTGCGCAGGATTATAACGCTGCCATTAAAGAGGCTGATAGATTAGAAGCAATGCCTAGTGAAAAAGCTGCTCTTTTAAAATTTAAAGAAGCATTAATATTACAACCTACAAGTTTGTATGCGCTGGTAAAATGTAGCGAGCTTAGTTGTAGGGTAGGAGGCAGGGAAAAAAGTACCAAAGTACGGGATGAATATTATGCTGTTGCTCAGGAATATGCAAAAACTGCGTTGCAACTATATCCAAATAGCGATGAAGCCAATGTAGCTATGGCATTTTCTATAGCGAAAAGTTTGATGCTCAAAAGTGGTAAAGAAAAGATAACTGCGGTAAAGCAATTGAAAAGTTATGGTGACAAAGCAGTAACAGAAAACTCAAGAAACTTTAAAGCGTGGCATGTACTTGGCAAATGGAATTACGAGGTAAGTAGCTTAAATGCTATAGAACGAGCAGCAGTAAAAATCATTTATGGAGGATTGCCTGCTGCATCTCTAAATAATTCCATTATGTATTACGAAAAGGCAAAATCATTGGCACCTGGTTTTACTTTGAATTATTTGGAGCTTGCAAAAGCTTATAATAAGAATGATGAAAAAAACAAAGCACTTACTCAGCTAAATTATTTACTTGCTATAAAAAACCAAACGGAGGACGATCCCCGCATAAAGGACGAAGCCCGAAACCTGATAAATAAATGGAAATAAATCTCATCCTTACAAACAGAATTTATTGAGAAAGAATCTATAAGATCTCTTATTTATCACATCCAATAAAGCTCTAAAGTTTTGTAAGATTTTAGAAAAAAATCCTACCCATCAGCATTGTTTTATAGAAACACTTTTTAAGATGTTTCGAGCGCCTGCAAAATATCTTCCACTATGTCGTCGATGTATTCCAAGCCAACCGAAATTCTTATTAGACCAGGTGTAATGCTAACCGCATTTTTTTCAGCTTCGCTTAATTTGGAATGTGTTGTAGATGCGGGGTGAGAAGCAATACTACGGCTGTCACCAAGATTGTTCGTCATTGATAACAGTTGCAGGGAATTTAAGAATTTTCTTCCTCCAAACAAGCCACTTTTAATTTCGAAAGTTACAATTCCACCACCGTTACTCATTTGCTTTTTAGCCAAATCATATTGTGGATGCGTTTTTAAAAAGGGATATTTTACATTTTGTATTTTAGAATTCCCTTCCAGTTTAGTGGCAAGTAGCAGCGCATTATCAGCATGTTTATCCATACGCAAATGCAAGGTTTCTAAACTTTTTGTAAGTACCCATGCATTGAATGCACTTAGAGAAGGTCCGGTATTTCTTACAAACAAGTACAATTCTTTTATTAAGATTTTATTGCCAACCACCACACCACCAAGTACTCTACCTTGCCCATCGATATACTTTGTAGCAGAGTGCACAACTAGGTCTGCACCAAAGTTAATTGGTTGTTGTACAGCAGGAGTGGCAAAGCAATTATCAACCACTAATAAAATATTACGTGGTTTGCAAATGTTGGAGAGCAATTGTAAATCAATAATATTTAACCCAGGATTAGATGGAGTTTCAACATACAACATTTTTGTGTTAGGCTTTATAAGCGCTTCAATGGTTTCAGGCTTATCCATATCAAAATAAGAATAATCAATACCCCATTTAGGTAAATATTTTGTTAGAATTGTATGTGTAGAACCAAACACTGCGGCTGCAGAAATTATATGATCTCCAGCTTTTAAAAAAGCCATAAAAGTTCCAAAAACAGCTGCCATGCCGGTTGCAGTGGCTATGCCCGTTTCTGCATTTTCCAATGCCGCAATTTTTGCTATAAATTCATCAACTGTTGGGTTCGAAAACCTGGAATAAATATTTGCATTTGTTTCGTCATTTGAGAAAGCATCAGCCATATCTTCAGCTGAATCGTAAGTGAAACTGCTTGTTAAAAATAGCGGAGTACTGTGTTCTTTTTGTGCCGTTTGTTCGGTTTGTAAACGAATAGCTTTTGTAATAGGATGCAATTCTTTCATGATGATAATTAAATACTCATTTAATGTAGTTATGTAGATAATAGCGAATAGCGGTGGTAATTAGCTATCCCTCAAAAAAAACATCGTTTACTTTTACTTTAAAGTTGATGGTAGCACCTGCACGCCTTAAAGTCTCTGAAACGGAACAATATTTATCTATCGATAATTGAACGGCTCTAAAAGCTTTGCCAGGTTCTATGTCGCCCACAAACTCAAATACAAGATCTACGGTTTTCCAAATCGACGGTTCTTTTCCTTTTTCTCTTTCGCCATCTACTGCTATTTTAAAACTGGTAAAAGCCTGTTTTTGTTTTTTTAAAATACTTATAACATCAACTGCGCTGCAACCACAAAATGCAGCGAGCAATGTCTGCATAGGTCGCATACCTTTTCCCGCTCCACCTTCACTTACGGGTATATCAATCATCATACTGTTGCCGGTTGCATCAGTTATAGTCATTCCATAATCTGCATGGGTTCTGTCTGCGGTAAGTAGCGGCATGTGGTTTTTTTATGCAAAGGTAAAAGGAATGACGGGATTAAGTAAATTAAGGTAAAAATTTGGGGCTGTCATCTATCAACCCATAATCAAATTTTGTCCGGCCTTAGTCGCTGTACCGTATACCGCTAAAAAGCGGCACACATCGCTCCCTCCGCCGCAGCCCTTCAGCAGTTGAACATTATTTAACTTTTATTGATTGGAAGATTTTTATCGAAAGTTGCTAAAGCAACGAGGGGCAGTTATACCATCGGTTTAAACAACTTCCTCATTTATTATTAAACCGATTAGAAACGCTTCGCTAAATTATAAGGATATTGAAGTGGTTATACTTCTCAATAAATAATTCTAAATTCCATTTCAAAAAAATGTTATGAAATCAAAAAGTAAAATACGTTGGTTATTGCAAGCAATTGTAGGGCTGATTTGCACAGGAGCCGGTTTATCTATGGCAATAGATGCCGGCTTAAACAAATTAAATGGGGGCTCGTGGTTTTGGTACGGCACATTCGCCCTTATTGTATTTCAAGCAGGTTTGTGCCTATTAATAGATTCTTTGGGATTTAAAGTAAAATTTAATCATGAAGGCAAAAGAGTTTAATTACACCCGTGACGCAGAAGCAAAAAAAGTCTAAATCATAACATTTTTAACTTCCCAAAATTATTTTCCTTTACAATTGATAGATATTAATGATTTTCACAACTAACTTTATATTCAACATCAACAAATGAAAAAATTTATCACAGTAATATCTTTATCCCTATTTTTCATAACCACATTTGGGCAACAAACAAACCTTACTGCTTTTAACAAAGAGCGGGAAAGGATAAGCAAAACAGGCATTAAAGTTTTGGCAGGTTATTCGGTTGCCAATATAATATATGGCACTATTGCAGCATCGCAGGCAAGCGGCAGCAATAAATATTTTCACGAAATGAATGCCATCTGGAATGGCATTACATTGGGTATAACAAGCATCGGATTTTTAACTGCAAAAAAGAAAAGTGAACTCAATTACAGCGCATCTTTAAAAAAGCAAAGCGATATTGAAAAACTATTTTTGTTTAACTCGGGGCTCGATGTTGCTTACATTGCGGGTGGAGCTTATTTAAAAGAAAGATCTAAAACAACCAATAAAAATCCCGCAAGGCTTAAGGGGTACGGCGAAAGTGTAATGTTGCAAGGGGGCGTTCTTTTGATATTTGATGGAATTATGTATGCATTCCATAACAAGCATGGAAAGTTGCTGAATAAAATGGGAGACAATATAAAATTAACTGCCACCGGACATGGAATAGGATTGACTGTTAAGTTATAAAACTTACCATTAGGTGAAGAGCAATGAAAATCTCAGCCTTTATTTCAATTAAATAACTCAATCCCTTAAACAATTAAAATGCGTTTCCTTTATTAACGCTAATCCTTGTGAGAAAAAAATAATTACCTTCAAACAAAAAATTAAAATGCAAATACGAATTTTTGTTACCTGCTTATTACTGAGCATTGCAGGTGTTTCAAATGCTCAGAAGACTTCAACCTACGATCCCCATGCTTTGTTCTCTCCACTGTTTTATCCTGATGGATCTGCTACTCGAGGAGCTGATGGTTCACCCAATGTAAATTACTGGCAAAACAAGGCAGATTATCAGATCAATATTTCGTTAGATGAGACAACGAGTCAAATATCTGGTTCAGTAGTTATTACTTATAAAAATAACAGTCCCTACACATTACCATTTTTGTGGTTGCAATTAGATCAAAATTTATTTGCGAAAGGCAGTAGAGGACAGGCTCGCATGCCAGTTGGGAGCCGCAGCCGTTATGGAAGTGCAGAAAGTACTTTTGATGGTGGCTATAAAATTTCTGCTGTAAAAAATATTACGGACAATACAAATGCTGATTATTTAATTACTGATACAAGAATGCAAATTAAATTACCAAAAGCATTAAAATCTGGTGGTGATGTGATTAAGATAAAAATTGATTACTCCTTTACATTGCCTGCAGAAGGTGCAGACCGTTGCGGAATTTTAAAAACAAAGAATGGAAATATTTTTGCTGTAGCCCAGTGGTATCCACGCATGTGTGTATATGATGATGTAGAAGGATGGAACACACTCCCTTATCTTGGGCCAAGTGAATTTTATTTAGAATATGGCGATTATGATTTTAGTATAACAGCACCGGCTTCTCACATTGTTGTTGCAAGCGGCGAATTGCAGAACGCTGCTGAAGTACTTACTGCTACTCAGTTTAAGCGACTTACAGACGCTAAGAGCAGTGATGCCACCATTATGATACGTTCTGAAAATGAAGTGACTGATGCATCTTCTCGACCTAAAACTACCGGTACATTAACATGGAAGTATAAGATGTTGAATGCACGAGATGTATCGTGGTCATCCTCAAAATCTTTTATTTGGGATGCTGCAAAAATTAACCTGTCAGGTGGCAAAAAAGCCTTGGCACAAAGTGTTTATCCGGTTGAAAGCAATGGCAATAAAAAGTGGAGTAGAGCCACGGAATTTACCAAAGTAAGTATTGAAAACTACAGTAAAAGATGGTTTCAATATCCTTATCCTGTAGCCACAAATGTTGCGTCTAACGTTAGTGGAATGGAATATCCAGGTATTGTTTTTTGCGGTTCGGGCTCGGGCGGTGCTGATTTGTTCAGCGTTACAGACCATGAGTTTGGCCATACATGGTTTCCTATGATTGTGGGAAGTAACGAACGAAAATATGGCTGGATGGATGAAGGTTTTAATACGTTTATTAATACACTTGCTTTAAAAGATTTTAACAAAGGGGAATTCGATGGCTCGTCTCCAAGCCCGTCTTTATATATTCCTTACATGTTTGGGCCAATGACTGAAAGTATTTTAACTACACCCGATGCAATGAAAGAAGCAAATATTGGGGAGGCTTTATATTTAAAACCTGGTTTTGGGTTAACACTTTTAAGAAATAATATTTTAGGGCCTGAAAGGTTTGACTATGCATTTACAGAATACATAAAAAGATGGGCATATAAACATCCAACACCATGGGATTTTTTTAGAACGATGGACAATGCTGCTGGTGAAAATTTATCTTGGTTTTGGAAGGGCTGGTTTCTTGAAAATTATAGATTAGATCAATCTATAAAAGATGTAAGCAACGACGCCGTAAAAGGTGCGATCGTAACGTTGGAAAATTTAGATGAAATGGCAATGCCCGTTATTATTGGTTTTGAAACAGTTTCAGGTAAAAAGGGAACAGTAAATCTTCCTATAGAAATATGGAACAACACAAGTGTGTTTAAGGTAAAACTTCCAACTACGGAAGCAGTAAAATCGGTTACTATTGACCCGGATAAAGTTTATCCTGATATGAATTATGGAAACAATAAATGGAACGGAGGTAATTAATGTCAACGGCGAAATTATAATTTTGAATACTAAAAATGCCATCAATAAATGATGGCATTTTTATTCAGTATATTATTTATTAAAAAATTTATTCCATGGTGCTTGTCTTCCACTTCCCACTTTGTAAGTAGGTAAAAGACATTGTAAAAATAGCTGTCCAGTATATAAACTCGTTACTCCAAGCCATAGCCAGAGAGATATAATTCATCTTCATAAAGTATAGTGTATAGCCCAGATAAAGCGAAATAGCCACAAGTTCAATTTTTAAATTAGTTCTTGTTTTGCCTGTGCCTGTTACGCCATTCAACCAAATATTGGCAATGCTCATAAATATCATACCTAGCGATACCATTCTAATAACTGAAATACCTTCTTTAATAAACAACTCATTTTGCCCGAATAAATTAAAAAATACTTCCGGATAAATATTTAAAATTGCCACCGGCACAGCACAAAAGCCAACACTCCAATAAGTAATTTTTTTTATTGCTGAAATTACGTCAGTTTCTCTTTTTTGCCCCATCAGATTACTGACCATTGTATTACTAGTGCTCGCAAAAGCCCAGATAAAAACCCCGGCTATGCCAAACACATTTCTCATAACATTGCTGATGGCTTTTGCATTTGTCCCTCTTCCTTCCAGCAATAAAAAGAAAACAAGCCAAGTAGTTACGCTTATTACATATTGTGCAACTAAAGGAATAGAAACTGTAAGTATTTGGTCATTGATATCCTTATTAAATTTAAACGTTTTCAGTAAGCCATATTTTGTTTTTAAACCTGTAATAATCAACACTGCAAACACCACCATCATCCCTGTAAGTTCAGCAAGTACAGATGCTACAGCTGCGCCGTTAAAGCCCATAGCCGGAAAACCTGCGTGACCAAAAATGAGTAAATAATCAAAAAGAATATTGACAGCAGCCTCGCATATAAAAGCAAACATTAAATAACGACTGTTTAAAGAAGCCACTAAAAATGCATTACCCATTTGAAAGAGATACAGAAATGGAAGTCCAAAAATTCTTATTTTTAAAAAACGCATCTCCTGCGGATAAGACCCTGCATCTGCAACTGATTTCATAATAAAGGGCGCAATGAACCATGTAAATAAAATGCCAACTGCTGCAAACTGTAAGCTTATACGAATACCCTGCGATAAAATAGTTTTAAAATTTTCAGGATTGCCACTTCCTGCATTCTTTGAAAACACCGTTTGCATAGCATTGTTCAATCCATGCCCGGCAACTGCAAATATTAAATAAAACACGCCTGTAATTCCCGCATTGCCTAATGCTTCTTCACTTACCTTCCCTAAAAAAATACTGTTGATGAGCATATTTAATTGAGGTATAAGTATGGAAAGCGTTATAGGTAGGGCAATTGAAAGAATTTGCCTATTGTTTACCTGAACCTTTAAATCATTTAATGTTCCCCCTGTTTCCATAAGTAGGCAAAAATATCTTATTTTGCCTGCTTAAACTCAGCCTTTGAATATTGCATTTAAAATAGAACCTTCGGTGGATAAGAATATCGAATTACACTTGCTTACAGAAGTAGGGGATGAAGATATTTCTTTTCTCATTTTTTCTAAAACGCCTTTCAAAATAGAAGGGTTTTGCTCCTTAAATTTTGAGAAAAATATTGAGCCTAAAAATTATCATACAGAAGTGAAAAAGTACATGGTGGAAGCTACTTTTTTGCAGGATGCAAATTTCTCGTCAATTACAATATGCTACAATTTTTCAACGAGCACTTTGGTCCCCTTACAATATTTTATAGAAAATGAAAAACAGCAGATTATTGACAAGCTTTTTGTACCCGATATAACAAGAATTTGCTTTCAGGAATTATGCCTTGGACAAAATATAAAAAATGTATACAGTGTTCCAGGTGCATTTCACAATTGGCTTATTGAAAAATACCCGTCCGGTAAATTTGCTCACAGCACTTCATGTCAAATAGTAAACAATTCTGCATCTACCCTCAATTGTATTATCTACAGCTCGAGTATAAAGCTGGTTTTTTTTAGAGAGGGACAGTTGCAAATATTTCAATATTTTAATTATAATAAGCCATTAGATATTTGCTATCATCTTTTAAATGTAGCTGAACGTTTTGACATTGCTCCTGTCGATTTCAAACTTACCCTCAGTGGTATGGTAGATGTAAGCTCAAGTCTTTATCAGGAACTTTATAAGTACTTTTTAAAAATTGATTTTGCGGAAACAACGGATGTAATAGTCTCAGAGGTGTTGGAGGAATTACCAACTCATTTTTATCATCATCTTACAGCACTTGCCCATGCGCATAATTAGTGGAACCCACGGTGGCAGGAGAATACAGCCACCAGCAAATATGCCCCATACACGGCCAACAACTGATGTTGCAAAAGAAGGACTGTTTAACGTTCTTCAAAACCAGCTTGATTTTGAAGAACTAACAACGCTTGATCTTTTTGGCGGAACCGGCTGTATCAGTTATGAGCTTGCAAGCAGGGGAGTCCCCGATTTAACGATTGTAGAAATGGATCACAAGATGTTTGACTTCATAAAAAAAACAGCTACCTATTTGAAATTTGAAAATTTTAAAGTGATCAGAAGTGAAGTTTTTAGTTTTATAAATTCATGTACCAATAAATATGATTTTATTTTTGCAGGCCCACCATATGCACTCGCTACCATTGATGATCTACCGTTGCGAATTTTAGAAAAAGGACTTTTAAATCCAGGCGGCCGCTTTATTTTGGAACATACGCCACGGAATGATTACAGAAAAACTGCCAATCATATTTCTGAAAGAAAATACGGCACTACTATTTTTTCTACGTTTATGATGGAGGAAAGTTAATAGGTTATCGGTTGATTTAACTATAATATTTTTTTCATTTTAGATTTATATATCATAATGTCAAAAATAAAAAAAATACGTAACGTACAACTCGTAACCCATAACTTCTAACTCATAACACGTAACCCCTAACTTATAAAAAAAGCTGCCCCAAATTAATGAGACAGCCTTCCGATTAAATTTTTAAAAAACTACATAGGAGATAAATACTGCGCATATGCGTATCCTTCCTCACCCTGTGCGGTTCTAACTTTCCACCAGCTATCGTCTGTTTTTTCTACAAGCGTTACAACTTCATTGTGAGCAGCTTTACCCACAATCTCACCCTCAGTTGTTGGAGTACTTCTAATATTTAAGTTTGTTGAGTCTGTGGTTACTTTTAACTGAGCACCAGCATCAGCTTTTACATCAATATTCATCATTAAATCTCCACTCGCCATATTTGGATCGATTTGGCTGTACAATGCCCAAAGTGCATCGTAATCGGCAGTACTTTTAGCGGTGCCACTAACGTGCAAAACGCCATTCTGCTCTGCAACAGATAAGTTTTCTACGCCATGGGTTTGTGCAGCAGTAAGTAGTTGAGCATATTTATCTTGAAGTGCCATAATTATTTATTTTAGATTTTAAATGATAATATTATTTTTTATCCATCAATCCACTCACATCGGATTTAACTTTAGCTGAAGCCAAAATCTGCATTATTTTCATTCTGTTTGCAGGAGTTACTTCTCCTTTAATAACCGCTTTATCTGCAGTAAAGTCAACAGTGATGCCTTTAATATCTTTCAACCCATCATTTACAGCTTGTTTAGCAGCATCATCTAACATTGTAGTTGTAGAGGCTGGTGCGGGTGTAGTAACCATTGGAGCAGCAACTGTAAGATTGTTAATCACCGGCGGCTTTACACCTTTAACTCCAGCTGCAGTACTTTCGCATTTTGCTTTGCACTCTTCATCCGTGCACTCACCTGACAGGGTAACTTTCCCATCGTTTACATCTACCATAGTGTTTGCCATTTTCATATCAGTCTTTAAAGCAGCCTCAACATTAGCTTTAATTTCTGAATCTTTGGGTTTGCAACTTGTAAAAGCAATTGTAGTTAGCAAGGCTGTAGCCATTGCAATTTGTGCTAATTTCATAATTTTTTGTTTTAATTTTTAAATGTTCACTCACAATTTGTGCCAATGTTAAAATTGAGGATTTTTTGCGAAATAACTTTGTTTCTTTTAAAAAATAATAATTAACTTTTAAAGCCAATTTGAATTTTTAGCTCTTCAACTACATTATAAATGATGGGGCACATGGCATAGTGAACAAGTGTACCAAACAACCGTCCTTGAAAATTCTTTTCATGTAAATGTGGGAATTCCCTGCATTCCGTAAACCTATTTTCGTAAATATTGCATTTAGAATCTTGTAAGAAATGACAAGGGATTGTATTGATGATCAATTTACCCTGCATACTTTCTTCCAGATAATCATCTTTAAACTGTTTTGGTGAAATATGCAGGTGGTTAGCTACTTTATTTTTTTCTTGTTCCGTTACGTTTATCATCAACTGTCTGCAACATGCACCGCAGGCTGTACAATCAATTTGTGGTGTTACAGCATCGCTTATTGCGTGAACTTTTTCATCGAGTTCATCAGAATTTAAACCTTTTAAAAAAGTTCTAAAAGCGTCATTTTCTTCCTCTTTTATTTCAGCCTGTGCTTTTATAAAATTTCTATCGGTTATAGGTTGACCCAAGTTTGAATGCTTTTTTAAAATTAATTATTGTAGGTATTTTGTAAAAATAAACTTCCCTTCCTTTTAAAAATAAAAAAAGCGAAAAGAAATTAATCTCTTCGCTCTCTTCTTTCAACAACCAAAACAACTTATTTTTGAATCAATACCCCTTTCTCTTTTAAATCTTTTACAATTTTTTTACTGTTGTCGCTTGCAAGACTTGTTGCAGATGATGGGTCAAATGTTTTAGTTTGAACACTGTACAGCAAATTGCCTGAAGCAATATCATATAAGTTTGACTCTAAAAAATAATCAGTAGATGTTGTGTAATAACCAGGGCTATAAACACGATCATAAACCGTAGAATAATACCTGCCGAATCTATTATAATAAACTCCTACAGGTTGTAAACGAGATGTACCCGGCTGATAATTTTCTTCATCCTTTTTATCGAGCAATGCAGTGGTAATAACTGCATCGTAACCACTCGATTTTAGATTTGCTGCCAATTGATCTTCCGTTACTTTTTCAAAAGCTTTCGGACCAAAATCTTTCATGGCTGAAGTTGTATTGTAGCCCTGTTCAATTAGCCGGTTAACTAATTGGGTTTCCGCTTCCTGCCTTAGCGCCCTCTCTTTTTGTTGAAAAATTCCTAACACGAGAATCTTCTTATAATCTTTAGCGGCAACTTTTTCATCTTTATAAGACGAAATTACCTGTGTGCTATTGCAAGATATTATGGTAAATACTGCTAACGCACCAATAAACCATTTTACATTTTTCATTTTTTTCCTTTTTTTAATTATACTAAATCTACGATAGGTTGATATTTCACAGTGTTAAGGAATAGCATAATAACATAGCTGAAAGAAAGAATTATATATTTGCTAACATATTTAGGAACTTTGTGGAAAATCTATCTGAAAATTGAAAAGCTGGTTTAATATATTCGCAGATAGCCGACTAACAAAACCAATTCAAGAGAAGCTTAATAGGTAGATGAAGATGAAACGTGCGACGCCACCGAAGCCCAAAAATGCTGCTGTCTTTGCCCGGCTAACAAAATAACACATCAAAAAATAATTAGTTACAGATAATAATAAGAATGGCAGAAAAAGAAAAGATAGAAGCGAAGTATGACGAGGAATCGATACGGAGCTTAGACTGGAAAGAACACATTCGGCTCCGCCCGGGAATGTATATTGGAAAATTGGGTGATGGCAGTAGTCCGGATGATGGTGTGTACGTTTTATTGAAAGAAGTAATTGACAATTGTATTGATGAACATGCAATGGGTTATGGCAGACATGTAGATGTTACTATTGCAGATAAAATACTTACCGTAAGAGATTACGGCAGAGGAATTCCATTAGGAAAAGTGGTGGATGTGGTAAGCAAAATAAATACCGGTGCTAAATACGACAGCAAGGCTTTTCAAAAAAGTGTAGGTTTAAATGGTGTTGGTACAAAGGCTGTAAATGCACTGAGCGATTATTTTAAAGTCACAGCCTTTAGAGAGGGGAGAGAGAAGACTGCCGAATTTGAAAGAGGCGTTTTGATAAAAGACCACAAAGAAACAGCGAGCAAGGAAGAGAACGGAACTTTTGTGGAGTTTAAACCGGATGAAAGTATTTTTAAAAACTTTCATTTTGTACAGGAATACCTTGATAACCAGTTTTGGAATTATTGCTTTTTAAATGCCGGTTTGGTAATGAACCTCAATGGCAAACGTTATGTGAGTAAAAACGGTTTGCTCGATCTGTTGCAACGCAAGACAAATGCAGATGAAATTCGTTACCCCATCATTCATTTAAAAGGAGAAGATATTGAAGTGGCTATAACCCACGAGAATGCCTACGGCGAAGAATATTATAGTTTTGTAAACGGGCAGTTTACCACGCAGGGAGGAACACACCTGGCAGCATTTAGAGAAGGTTATGTGCGTACAATTAGAGAATATTTTAAGAAGGATTATGATGCAGCTGATATTCGTGGAAGTATTTGTGCGGCGGTGAGTGTACGTGTGCAGGAACCAATATTTGAAAGCCAGACAAAAACTAAACTGGGCTCGCAAACAGTATCAGAAAACGGACCAAGCATGAAGAATTTCATCTACGATTTTCTCCATAAAGAACTGGATAATTTTTTACATAGAAACGCTATAGTTGCTGATGCTTTGCGCAAACGTATTGAGCAAAACGAGCGGGAACGAAAAGAATTGGCAGGTATAAAAAAACTAGCAAACGAAAGGGCTAAAAAAGCCAATCTTCACAATAAAAAACTAAGAGATTGTAAGTTCCATTACAACGATGAACCTACCGGTAAAGACAAAGACACTGTAATAGAAAAACAAAAGGAGAGCACTATTTTTATTACTGAAGGTGACAGTGCAAGTGGTTCAATTACCAAATCGAGAAACGTAAATACACAGGCCGTTTTTAGTTTGCGAGGTAAGCCATTGAACTGCTATGGACTAACAAAGAAAATTGTGTACGAAAACGAAGAGTTTAATTTGTTGCAACATGCATTAAATATTGAAGAAGGATATGAAGGGCTTCGATACAACAACATTGTAGTTGCTACAGATGCTGATGTTGATGGAATGCACATTCGTTTATTGTTGATGACATTTTTTCTTCAATTTTTCCCTGACCTTGTAAAGAACGGGCATGTTTATATTTTAGAAACGCCTTTATTTAGAGTTCGAGATAAAAAGGAAACTATTTACTGTTACGATGAAACGGAAAAGCAAGCTGCGGTAAAAAAACTCGGCGCTAAAGCGGAAATAACCAGGTTTAAAGGGTTGGGTGAAATAAGCCCTGAAGAATTTGCACGTTTTATTGGGGCTAATATGAAATTGCAACCATTAATACCAGAACAGGGAGAACACATGCAGGAATTGTTGGAATATTATATGGGAAAAAATACACCTAGCAGACAGGATTTTATCATTGATAATTTGAAAGTAGAAATAGACGAAGCTGTTGAACTTGAAGCGTAAAATTTAAAAGCAAATATTTATCATTTAAAAAAACAAGCGAGCATTGTAATTTGTAAGCAACTAAAATGTTTGAATTTCACAAAGACAGAAAGCGATATTTTGAGATGCAGATTCTCAATACAAACAAATATGTGTTGCCTTTTATTGAAGAAAAGTTTGCAGTAAAACCGGGTATGCGGGTGTTGGAAATTGGTTGTGGTGAAGGTGGCGTTTTAAAAGCTTTTATAGATAGAAACCTTGTTGGTGTTGGGGTAGAACTTGATGAACCAAGACTAATAAATGCAAGAGAATGGTTGAAGGAAGAAATTAAATCTGGCAAAGTATCTTTTATTTCAAAGAATATTTACGATACAAATGCGGCTGATTTAGGCGGTGCATTTGATATAATTATTTTGAAAGATGTGATTGAACATATACACGACCAGCCAAAGTTGATGAGCTATATGCAAACTTTTTTAGCTAAGAATGGAATTATTTTTTTTGGTTTTCCACCATGGCAAATGCCGCTTGGTGGGCACCAGCAAATTTGTAAAAGCAAATGGTTATCTAAAATTCCATATTACCATTTACTACCAATGCCTTTGTATAAATGGATTTTAAAAACAAATGGAGAAAACTGGCGGGAGATGGTGGAGATAAAAGAAACAGGTATATCTATAGAAAGGTTTGAAAAGATTGTAAAGCAAACTGGTTATAAAGTCCTAAACAATACCCATTATTTATTAAATCCTATTTACGAATATAAATTTGGCTGGAAGCCGAGAAAACAATTTGGTTTAGTAAAGGCAATTCCCTGGATTAGAAATTTTTTTACAAGTTGCGTTTATTACAGCATACAAAAAACTTAATTAATATAAAATAATAGAATAATTAAAATGATACATGTAGTTTTTAGTGATGCAGATGCAAAAGTGATGCAGGAAGTAATTGTAATAGACGAAACTTTGGCCGGTGAGGTAGTTGTAATACAAGACGAATATGAAATTGGTCCGATAGAAAATATGTATGTAGGCGAAGGCAAAGAGACACGCAAACAATGGTGGGCTGATGTGCTTGCCGGTGGCGATTTTGCAAAGACTAATAACGATGTAGACGATTATAAAACCATCGCAGAATTGGTTGGAACAATGCGCAGAAATGAGGACGAAATTATATGGATTTGGGCAGCACAAAATAGCCACGATGTATGCGGTTATTATTGGATGTTAAATTATATGAAAGAATTTCAAGGAAGAGTTTTTATTCTTTACTTAAACAACCTTCCTTTTATAAACGAAAAAGGAAATATTTTTTATCCAGAATTAATATCTCAGATACCTGCAAAAGAGTTTTTAAAAGCAAGAAAACTTTCGAGAGAAATAACTTTATCAGAGTTTGAAGTGGATCCTGATGAATGGGCAAAATTAATGGGAGAAAATAAAGGTATTCGCAGGTTAGAAGGCGGAAAAAAATTGGCACAGTTTGATTATGATTATTTTGATGCTGATTTAAAAAAGTTTGTGCCTACCGAATTTCAAAAAGCTAATAAAATTTTACAACAAGTTGGTACCAAAGTAAAAATTGGCGCAAGCGATGCCTATCTTTTGTGGAGACTTAAAACCCTTGCAGCAATGCAAGTTTTTGAAACACAAGGGGAAATGAGCAATGCTAAGGATTTTGAATTGAGGAAGGTTTAGGACTTTCAAAATATTCAACACTCAATGTACAATGTTCAATTTTCAACGTTTTATGCTTTATTGTTTATAACATATAAGACTGGGTTTATCGAAATTTAAATTGATATTATGGCTGATAGGATTTATGATTTAGAAGATAGATTGGTAGATTTTACATGTAGAATGATAGACGTGGTTGAATCATTGCCTAACAGTAGGGCTGGAAATTATATCGCAGGACAATTAATTAGGTCTTGTCATTCTCCGACATTTAATTACGGAGAAGCACAGGCGGCAGAATCACCGAACGATTTCATTCATAAAATGGGAGTTGTTTTGAAGGAATTGAAAGAATGTCGAACTGCTTTAAAGGTAATTATTAAAAAAGAATTGATAAAGCCGACAAAAAAATTGGAGGGCATTTTTAATGAAACAGAGGAACTTGTAGCTATTATAGCTAAAAGTATAATTACAGCAAAAAGCAACAGAGACAAAATCAAGTAGTATATAATTTATGGTCTAAAGTTTCTTGGATTACATAACAGAGTTTGAAGGATAAGATTTGAGAATTGATTATTGTAAATTGAGTATTGAGCATTTGGTTTCAAGACATTGACCTAATAACTATCTATGGCAAAAGCAAATAAAGAGGATTACAAACACACTGACTCCGGCATTGGCGGTCAATATAAAACATGGTTTTTAGATTATGCCAGTTATGTAATATTGGAGAGAGCTGTACCTGCTATGGAAGATGGGTTAAAGCCGGTACAAAGAAGAATTCTTCATGCCATGAAGGAAATGGATGATGGGCGTTTTAATAAAGTTGCCAATATTATTGGGCAGAGTATGCAATATCATCCGCATGGCGATGCAAGTATTGGTGATGCTTTGGTGAACATGGGGCAGAAAGATTTATTGATAGAAACACAAGGAAACTGGGGTGATGTAAGAACGGGTGATGATGCGGCAGCGCCGAGATACATAGAAGCAAGATTGAGTAAATTTGCGCTGGAAGTAGCCTTTAATGCGAAGACCACTATCAATCAATTAAGCTACGATGGTCGCAAAAATGAACCGGTCACACTTCCAATGAAATTTCCTTTACTACTTGCTCAGGGTGCAGAAGGAATTGCAGTAGGTTTATCTACCAAAATATTACCCCACAATTTTTGTGAGCTAATTGATGCATCTATAAAATATTTAAAAGGTAGAAAATTTGAACTGTTACCCGATTTTTTAACCGGCGGCATAATGGATGCTTCCAATTATAATGAAGGAAAACGAGGTGGAAAAATAAGAGTACGTGCTATTATTGAAGAGCAGGATAAAAAAACTTTGATCATTAAAAATGTGCCATTTGGTGTAACAACAACCAGCTTAATGGAAAGCATTGTAAAGGCAAATGACCAGGGTAAAATAAAAATAAAAAAGGTTACAGATCTTACTGCTGCTGATATTGAAATTGTAATTGAACTAGCTGCGGGAATTTCTTCCGATATTACGATTGATGCGCTGTATGCATTTACGGATTGCGAAGTTGGGATATCTCCAAATGCCTGTGTGATTGACAATAACAAGCCGGTATTTCTGACGGTGACTGAATTGTTGAAATCGTCTGCAGATAATACAAAAGCACTTTTGTTACGAGAGCTAGAAATTAAACTTGCAGAACTTCAGGAAAAATGGCATTATACTTCTCTCGAAAAAATATTTTTTGAAGAAAAAATTTATAAGGAGTTAGAGAAGAAACACGAAACCTGGGACAAAGTATTGGAAGCCATAGACAAAGCATTTACACCATTTAAAAAACTACTGAAAAGAGCTATTACTAAAGAGGATATTGTAAAACTTACTGAAAAGCCTGTAAGAAGAATTTACAGATTAGATATTGATGAGCTGAATGAGCAGATTAAAAATATTGAGGCAGAAATAAAAAACGTGCAGCACGATATTGAAAATCTTACCGATTTTTCAGTAGCCTACTATGAAAATTTATTAAAAAAGTTTGGTAAAGGAAGAGAAAGAAAAACAGAGATAAAACCTTTTGATACCATACAGGCGAAGTCTGTAGCCATTGCTAACATTAAGTTGTATGCAAATTTTACTGATGGCTTTATTGGTACATCCCTGAAAAAAGATGAATACATAGGGGAGGTTTCAGATCTGGATGATATCATAGCTTTTACCAAAGCTGGTATAATGAAAGTTGTGAGAGTATCAGAAAAAACTTTTATTGGAAAAGACATTATCCATGCAGCTGTGTTTCAAAAAGCAGATGAAAGAACTACCTATAATGTAATATACATTGATGGGAAAACCGCAACCAGTTTTGCAAAAAGGTTTAATGTTACAGGTATAACACGTGAAAAGGAATATGACTTAACAAAAGGTTCGGAGAAGAGTAGGGTACATTATTTTAGTACCAATGCAAATGGCGAAGCTGAAGTAGTTAAAATTATTTTAAGCCCAAATTGTTCTGCAAAGAAAAAGGAATTTGATTTTTATTTTGAAGAATTAGAAATAAAAGGAAGAGGTGCCATGGGTAATACTGTTACTAAATATCCAATTAAAACAATACGTTTTAAAGAGGCAGGCAAATCTACCTTAGATGCAAAAAAGCTGTGGTTTGATACAAAATTCGGTAGGTTAAACAGCGAAGAAAAAGGAAACTATTTAGGTAAGTTTGAAGCAGAAGATAGACTTGTTGTTTTTTATAACGATGGTAACTATGAAATTATTGATCAGGAACTAACCCAGCGTTTTGAACCTGAAAAGATTATGCTCCTAGAAAAATTTTATTCAGAAAGAATTATAACGGCAGTTTATTTAGACAATGATAAAATGCAATACAACGTAAAGCGTTTTAAAATTGAAACGACGACGCTTCACAGTAAATTCTATTTTATAAAAGAGGGAAAGAATAATTTACTTACAGCGGTTTCATCTGATGAGAATGCATTGCTAAATGTAAAAACAGGCAAGGGGCAACAAATAAGCAATGTAAAGTTTAAGATTAATAAACTAGTGGAAGTAATGGGGTGGAAGGCAGTGGGGGCAAAGCTTATAGACTTTAATAAGAATATTGAAATGGAATGGGTTGCGGTAAAAGATGAAAATCCGCAACAGAATTTGTTTGGATAAAGTATTTTGAAAAGACGCATTAATTGCGTCTTTTTATTTATCACAAGTTTTTAAAAAGTATACGATCCTATTCTTCCGTTAGAGCCGGCAAAATATACCATATTGCTCGTTGGTGACTTTCGGCATACATGGAAACTCTCGTTACTTACAGACGAAAAGATTTTCCCGTCATTTATTGATATATCAACTCCGTTTAAGCCGCAGGTTATCCATGTTTTGTTCTTTATAAATTCTATACAGCTTCTGTAACCAAGTGGTGGTTCTAAAGGTGCAGTCCAGGTTTTTCCTGCATTATAGGTTATAAAACAATTTTTTTGTTTGTCATTTTTTAAATTGAAATCGCCACCTACAACAATAAACATTTTTTTGTTTTTAAAAGCTATGGAGTTGGCACCTGTACTTTCTTTGCCTTGCAAAATTGGAAGTTGTTTTCTTATCTTATCAATGTACAAATGTGATGCTAATCCGCCACTAATAAATACTGGTTTATTGTTTTTTAGTAACCGCACATTGGTTCCGCTACTTGCAAAACACGCTTCTCCGCTATCTGCAATTGTTCTGTTTTCATAGGCTACATCTTGCCAGCTTTCTCCAGCATCTTTGGTTTCTGCTACAAAAAATTTACTTTTAATTGGGTCTCCAATTACAATGCCTTTTTTACCATTAAAATCCATTGCATCTAAAAACATGCCTTTATCAATATTGCTGTAAACAGTTTTCCAGGTTTTTCCTGCATCATTTGTTTTTAAAATATAAGCCGGTTCGTCAACCGCCATAATTATTGCTGTACTATCATTAAATGCCTCTATATCTCTAAAATCTCTTTTTTCAAAACCCT
>JBBRPX010000009.1:0-34073 GCA_038227505.1 Chitinophagales bacterium | reverse complement strand
CATGTATTTCCAAAATCAGTTGTTTTAAAAATGGTCGGCGCAAAATTTCCTCTGCGTTAGTCATTTGCAACAACATAGGCCTCGCCTTGGTTATAGCGGCTTGCTCTTACCTGCGGCAACCAGCTCCCTTTAATAAGCCCTGCAATTTTATTGGTTAGGTTAGTCCACGTTTTACCACCATCCTTGGTTAACTGTACCTGGCCATCATCTGTAGTAACCCACAAAATATCTTTGCTCAGCTTACTTGGTTCAATTGCTAAAATGGTACAATGGTTTTCGGCACCTGTTATATCAATACTAATTCCGCCATTTTTGCTCTGGTCAATTTCCAAGCTATCGTTGGTTGTAAGGTCAGGGCTAATGGTTGTCCAGCTTGCGCCTTTGTCTGTACTTTTATGCACAAACTGGCTGCCATAATAAATTGTCTTTTTATCGAAAGCATCTTGTGCAATAGCAGCATTCCAGTTAAAACGAAGTCGGTCTTTGTTTACTGTGTTAGATACTGTTGGCGGACGTATCTGCCATTTTTCTCCTGTGCCAATATTATACCTTCCTACTTCACCACCCTGGCTCATAGAGTATACCCAGTTGGCATCTTCAAGGTCAGGCATCACATCAAAACCATCGCCACCCCAAAGGCTTTCCCAATAATAATTTTTTAACCCTGCATTTGTCCATGTGTACGCCGGGCCACGCCAGCTGCCGTTATCCTGCATACCACCCATTACATTATAGGGCGTTTCATTGTCTACATTTATATGGTAAAATTGCCCTACAGGAATCTTCTCATCAAACTGCCATGTTTTTCCTTTATCTCTCGTAATTCCAATTCCGCCATCGTTGCCATCAATAATAAAACTAGGGTCTAACGGGTTTATCCAAAATGCATGGTGATCCGGATGTATACCGTTGTAAGGAATAACTGTTTTAAAAGTTTTACCACCATCCTCGCTCATACTTACCGTTTGATTAATAAGCCATAAACGATTTTCATTTTTTGGGTCAGCAATAATATCTTGAAAATAAAAACTTCTGTTTGCAGTGTATTGCGGATCTTCATTTACTTTTTCCCATTTACTTCCACCATCTTCACTTTTATACAAAGCACTTTTTGTACTTTCTACAAGTGCATAAATCCTACTTGGCATATCATGGCATATTGCAATACCAATTCTACCATAATCGCCAGTTGGCAGACCGCCTTCGCCATTTAATTTTTTCCAGGTTTTACCTGCATCCAATGTCATGTACAGACCACTGCCTTTACCACCGCTGCTGAGGCTCCATGGCGTGCGGCTATGCTGCCACATAGCTGCAAAAATTTTATTAGGGTTTGATGGGTCCATGATCATATCGCCAATACCGCTCGTGTCATTGGTATGCAAAATATTTGTCCATGTATCACCACCATCGGTAGTTTTGAAAACGCCTCTTTCAGCATGTGCGCTAAACGGATTACCAATTGCACCAGCGTAAACAATATTTGGGTTTGTAGGGTCAATAATTACTCTGTGTATATTTCGTGTTTTTTCGAGGCCCATGCACTTCCATGTTTTACCGGCGTCTAAACTTTTATAAATGCCTTCACCCAAACTAACAGAGTTTCTAGGATTTCCTTCACCTGTACCCACCCAAACAATACTGGGGTTATTTTGGCAGATAGCAACGCTACCAATATTCTGAATAGGTTGCTCATCAAAAACGGGTGTCCAATTATTGCCGGCATTTGTAGTCTTCCACACACCGCCACTTGCAGCACCTAAATAAATAGTATTAGGGTCTGCGTGCAAAGCATCAATGGTAGTAATACGTCCGCTCATGCCGCTTGGGCCAATGGAACGTGCTTTTAAATTTTTAAATTCTTTTGAAATATCAATTGGCTGGGCCACAGTGATAAAATACAAAAGTGAATAACAAGCAGTTAAAATTAATTTCATTTTTTGGAGAATATTATTTGGTAATAAAATAACACAATGTATAGGCGTACAAATTAATTCATTTGTAAATCGATACAAAATAAACATTTGCATGATTGGCAACGGCTAAAAGACCGTCGTAATCCGTAGTTAAAATGTAAGAATTTAATATAGGGAGCTTGATAAAATAGCAGACTCAGTTGTTACCAAAGTATTAGTTTGAAAAGTAACTGTCATGGAGTTTGTGGCTGCATTATTTTTAAAAGTGGCTTTGATTGATGCTGCGTGGCTGTTGATATTGTTTAAGTACAAATCTGCAGCTATGCTGTCGCATAATTCTCGCTTGCCATCATGCTCAAAAATAAGTGAAGAATTTTCGTTGTTGTTGAGGTGAATAACTATTTGGTTTGCTTCGGTTAATTTGGCATAGTACAATTGGCATTGTATAATTCTATAAAGCGCCAAACCGACCTCTTCATTAAACTTTAAATTTTGCCCTTGCTGGGTAAACCTAAAATTGATGTTGTATAATTTTTTAAAACTATTAAGCATTCTATCTACATAATCAATATAATCTGAGCCTTTAAATGTAGTTGGTGTTACTGAATTAGAAAGCTGTTTAACATCTTCCAAAATTATCCCTAAATAATCTTTCACTTCCGATATCTCCTCAAAAGAAAACGTTTTAAGATTTTGAATATGCTCGATCTTAATTTTAGCTGCAGCAATTAATTGAGCAATATTTTCATGAAGCTCGTAAGCTATTTCATCATTTTTCGTTTCGTTTAATAATAGATTAAGTTGTGCAATTGCTCTTTCAGCAACAATTAATTCGGTTGATTTTTTGATTGCTTCAGCATTAAATAACCGAAGTTCCAATAATTTAGAAACCTGTTTAGAGAGTATTTGCAACCCAGAAATTTGAGTTTTATTAAGGTTTTTGTTGGGCACTTTATCTAAAACACATAAAACACCAATTTTCTTTCCAGCCGATGTAAATATTGGAGCACCTGCGTAGAAACGTATCTTAGGACCATCCACAACATTTGGATTGTCTTGAAATCGCTCATCTTCTAAAGTATCTTCAATTAATAATACATCATCTTTTAAGATGGCGTGTCCACATATCGAGAGTTCACGTTCCTTTTTGTTCAGTTCAATATTTTTAGCTGCCTTAACCCATTGCCTGTCAGTATCAATAAAAGTAATAGAAGCAGATTTTGTATTGCACAATGCTGATGCAACCTCTATCAAATCATTAAAATCTTCTTCCTGCGGCGTATCGAGTACGTTATATTTTAGAAGTTCTTCATGTCTTTGCTTTTCATCGAATGGAAGGGTAGCTTTTAACATAGTGCGGATTTAAAACTTTGCAATTTACCTTTCAAAGTTTGTGCTAACTTACGGATACATTAAGTTAAAAGATTTTGAGTGTTATTTATATTCACCATAAACCTTTCTAAAAGCATCAGCTATTTCGCCAAGTGTACAATAGTTTTCCACAGCCTCCACAACCAATGGCATTATATTTTCTGAGCCTTCCGCAGCTGTACTTAGTTTTTGCAGACATAGGTTCACTTTTGTATTATCCCTTTTACTTTTAAGAATTGCAAGTTTTTGAGTTTGTATTTTTTGAATACTTTCATCAATTTTAAAAACCGGCGTTTTGGTTGTTTCAGGTGACTGAAACTTATTTACACCCACGCTAATTTTAACTCCTTTTTCAATATCTTTTTGATATTGGTAGGCGCTTGCAGCAATTTGCTCCTGCATAAACCCTTGTTCAATAGCTTCAACACTTCCTCCCATTAAATCTATTTTTTCTATTAATGCTAAGGCTGCTTTCTCAACTTCATCTGTGAGAGCTTCAACAAAAAAACTTCCAGCCAATGGGTCAGCAGTATTGGGTACACCGCTTTCGAAAGCAACAATTTGTTGGGTGCGCAATGCAATCTTTGCAGCCTCTTCCGTAGGTAAACTCAATGCTTCATCATACCCGTTTGTATGTAAACTTTGTGTACCACCCATTACAGCTGCCAAAGATTGTATGGTTACTCTACAAATGTTATTGAGCGGTTGTTGGGCCGTGAGCGTACTGCCACCAGTTTGGGTGTGAAATCTCAGCATCATTGCTTTTTCATCTGTTGCACCCAACGCTTTCATTATGGAGCTCCACATTCTTCTTGCTGCTCTAAACTTTGCCACTTCTTCAAAAAGATCGTTGTGTGCATTAAAAAAGAACGACAATCTTTTACCAAATACATTTATATCCAACCCTTTTTGTTGCGCTGCTTTAACGTAAGCCTTACCATTACTTAATGTAAACGCTACTTCCTGCACGGCTGTGCTTCCCGCCTCTCTAATATGATAACCAGAAATAGAAATCGTATTCCATTTAGGAACTGTATTGCTGCACCATTCAAAAATATCTGTTATGATACGCATAGATGGTTTGGGTGGATAAATATATGTGCCTCTTGCAGCATATTCTTTTAAAATATCGTTTTGTATTGTACCCGAAATTTTTGTAAGATCTGCACCTTGTTTTTTAGCTAGTGCCACATACAAAGCCAGCAAAATAAAACCTGTAGCGTTAATGGTCATAGAGGTAGAAACTTCTTCGAGGTTAATACCTTCAAATAGTAACTCCATATCTTCAATACTATCAATGGCAACACCTACTTTCCCCACTTCGCCATCAGCGAGCGCATGGTCACTGTCATAACCAATTTGGGTAGGTAAATCAAAAGCTACACTGAGCCCACTCACACCCTGGGCTAACAAATAATGGTATCTTTTATTGCTTTCTTCAGCTGTTGAAAATCCTGCATACTGCCGCATCGTCCACAGTTTCCCTCTGTACATAGAAGCCTGCACACCACGTGTAAATGGAAACTCGCCGGGTAATGACGAATCTGATTTATTTGAATCTTCAGAAGTATATAGTTCTTTAATTTCTATACCGGAGTCTGTTGTTAGATTTGTTTTACTCATTTGTTGATGTGTAATGTCTATAATCTTGAATTTTTTGTGTTAATGCTATTACCTACTCTGATGATTTCATCACTTCCTTTGCTTCATGTTGTATAGCTTCCAACACAATTTGGTTCAATTCCTGCTGCTGGGTTAAACTGTATTCCAGTATTCTTTTACTAAGATCTAGCGAGTTTGCCTGTGGTGGCAACATGGCGGCAAGTTGGTTAATGATATAAATATTTTGATCTTTTAATTTAGTAACGGCACCCCAAATTTCTTTGCTTACATAAATCTGCTGGCTCACGTTGTAATCATATTCTGATTTCATATTTTGAATTAGCACACCATGCATAATAGCTGCACTCTCGCCATGTGCTTCTGCACTGCTGATCATATTTTTTAACCCGGCACGTTCTGCAAATACTGCTAACCTTTCATACGCCAATAATTGTAGTTTTTTATTTTCGGGATTTGAATTTTTTAAATATTCCTTAAGAGTAATAAACTCCTTAATTAAATAGGCAAAACCTCCGAGGCATAATAGAAGAAGAATGACAGTAATATTTTGAAGCAACGCATCCATAGGATATTTTTTTATTTGTAAAATTAATCAATGCAACTTATAAGTTTGTTTGATTTTGTTTTTTGTTTGAAAGAAGCTCTTCAACTGATATAAATATTACCGTATTTTTAAAGTATGATTGTGCTCACAGAAAATTTTGACAGGGAAAACCTTTTTCCATTTACCCATACAAGGCATACAGCCGATATAATGATTGGTGCACTTACAATAAGAAAAAAATGGGAATTACTTACTGGCGACGTTATTACAACCGATGACAACGAAAATGGAATTTTTATACCTGCAAACATTATTCCTACGCTTCACAATTATGAAGAAATTATTGAGAAATGCTCTGAGCAAATAGAAATAAAAACATCTGAAACAATTAAAATAATAAATTATTCATGGCAATTGTTTCAATTAAACGATTTTGCTTTAAGGCAAGATTATTTGTTGCTTACTGAGCGGAGGGTTTCCCAAAATGTAAATAATTCAATTAAAGCAATCAATGTAAAAGATATTTTTTTTGAGGAAGGAGTAAATGTTGCACACTGTTTTCTTAATGCTGAAAACGGACCTATTTATATTAGTAGGGATACAGAAATTATGGAGGGTAGCATGATAAGAGGGCCTTTTTTTTTGGGTGAAGGAAGTGTTGTAAAGATGGGTACTAAAATTTATGGGGCAACCAGCATCGGGAAAAATTGCATTGTGGGGGGAGAAATAAAAAACAGTATTATGTTTGCTCATAGCAACAAAGCACATGATGGTTATTTGGGCGATAGCGTAGTAGGAGAGTGGTGTAACCTTGGCGCAGGCACTAGCAACAGCAATGTAAAAAATACAGCAACAAAAGTAGGTTACAGGCTGAAAAATAATGGTGCTCTATCATTCGGTGGCAACAAAGGCGGGCTGTTAATGGGCGATTACAGCAGAGCCGCTATTAATACATCTTTTAATACTGGTGCCGTAGTTGGGGTTTGTTGTAATATTTTTGGAGAAAAAAATCCTACAAATTTTACAGAAAACTTTACATGGGGTACTGAAAAATATATCTTTGAGAAGGCACTGCGTGATATTGAAAACTGGATGATATTGAAAAATAAAATACTGACGGAAGATATTAAACTAAAATTAAATTATCTGTATGAAAAAATTTGAATATAAAACTGTTGCAGTACCTACGAAAGGATAGATGAAATACAAACAGGATATCGAGGCGTTTGATGCACTATTAAACGAGCTTGGTAAACAAGGGTGGGAACTAGCTGCATCTATTGCTAATATTTACAGTTCAGGCAGTCATATTTGAAATGTAGTTGTATTGAAAAGAGAAATAAATAGGTAATAAAAAAATATAAAAAATTATGAGAAAACAAATAGCAGCAGCTAATTGGAAAATGAACCTTTCGCTAAAAGAAGGATTACAATTGATAAATGATATTTTGGATGCGAAAATTTTCTTGGAAAGCTATCAGGAGGCTGTATTTGCTGTGCCTTTTCCATACTTGCTAAGTATTAAAGAATCAATAAGTGATAAACCTAATTTTTATTTGGCTGCACAAAATTGTGCTTCGGAGAAAGCAGGGGCATTTACCGGAGAAACTAGCGCACAAATGATTAACAGTATTAACATTCCTTATGTACTTATTGGGCACAGCGAGCGGCGTGAATATTATGCTGAAACAAGTGAAATATTAGCAAAAAAGATAAATCTTGCCATTACAAATAATTTAACCCCCATATTTTGTTGCGGAGAATCTTTTGAAATAAGGCAAGCTGAAAATCAAAACGAATTTGTAAAAAAACAAATAGAGGAGAGTCTTTTTCATTTATCAATAAAAGATATTAATAAAATAGTTATAGCCTACGAACCAATATGGGCAATCGGTACAGGGCTAACAGCGAGCAGCCACCAAGCACAGGAAATGCATGCGCAAATACGCAAGGTTATTGCCGATAAATATGGCATTGAAACTGCAGATGGCATCTCTATCCTTTATGGAGGAAGTGTAAAAGCCGCTAATGCTGTTGAGATTTTTTCTCAGCCCGATGTAGATGGTGGATTGGTTGGAGGTGCAAGCCTTATAGCAAATGAATTTATCACCATAATTAGTAGTCTAAAAAAAATACAATGATAATAAGTTAACCTTAATTGGCATCTGATATATTAGCCGTTTCCATTATGCTAAGTTTGTCAAGCTCCAATACTGTAGTATTTTTTTCATTGTCTCTGTGAAACATGGGAACAAATTTAGAACCATAAGTAATTTCCTGAAAAGTATAAGATGTGCGTGCAATAACTGTATTACTGAACATATCGTCGAATGCTTTTAGAAAAACAATAATCTCGCCTTTCGTATTGCACAAATCTTCTTTAGTAAAGTTATAAAGCGGACTTTCCGTGGTGATTGGGTGTACGACCGTCCAGCTAAGTGTGAGAGAATTTATAGAGCTTAATTCAAGATCTAGCGTAAAAAACTGATTGGTGGTTTTTCCATTTTCGTCAGCCATAATTACCATGGTTAATTTAGTCTCTGCGTCAGTAAGTGTTGTATTTTTAAAAGGCGCTAATCTAATCATCAAAGCTGAAGCGTTTTTGTATGGCGCAATAACAGCATGTTCAGCAAATTTTATAAAAGCTTTTGGCTTACTAAATCTACCATACATAAGCCCGGCCGCAACGGCAAAACTCAATAGGCCTATTAGCGCCTGGAATGAGGAAACGGCATTCATCAAAAAGCCTTCAGGACTTATTCTGCCATAACCTACCGTTGTATACGTTTGGGTACTAAAGAAAAAAGCCTCCATTAATTTCTCTGATTCAGAGTTAGTTCTTAAGCCAAGTAAATGTTCAACTCCAATGAAGTAATATATCATGGTAAAAAGAATATTTACCGCTATATAAAAAAACAATGTTACTAGAAAAAACCTCCAGCCTGATATCGATAACATGCTGTGAAACCAACTTATTCGGGCAAAATAACCAATACCTCTTTTTTCAATATTAGGTGTTCCATCTTTATTTAAAAGCCTGCCACCATAATTAGCTGCATTTGTACCAAAGCCAGTGTTAGCTGTTTTAGCTTTTTCTGTTTCTATTTTTTTAATAATAGCCATCATTCAAATTTCAGCTGAAATTAATCAATTTTTATAATTACGTTTTTTAATAAATATATTTATGTGCAAATAGTTTTTATATGAAATTAAAGCAGGCATTGCTACATAATACAGGGTGGAAAATGATAGCTATGCTGTTTACTTTTTTAAATAATATTTTAATTGTTAGGATACTGGGTGCTGGAGCAAGTGCAAATTTTTTTTATGCATTAACTGTTTTTATATTATTGAGTACCATATTAAAATTTGGCCTCGAGAACGGCATAATTTATTTTTTATCTAAAAAAAATACAAATATTGGTGCAATTACAATGCTACTTTTTATCGTATTGCTTATTCAGTCAATATTAACAGTCATTTTATTAAAATTATTTATAAAGGAGGTTGCAGAATTCACTTTGCTTTGGGCAATATTATTTGTAACAGGTAATATCATGTTGTGCTATGTAAATGCATTTTATCAGGTAAAAAAAATGTATATAAGCCTAAATGTTATAAGTGCAGCTATTATATTTTTACAATGCACATCACTTTTATATTTATACTACTCTCCTTCAAATTTTTTAGTAGCGTATAAAATTGCAGGTAATAATATCGATGCTATGATGCTGATTTCTAGCGTAGCAATTTTTATTCAAGTTTTGATCTTAATGGCGTTCTTTTTTTCAAGGAATAAAAAAGATTTTTCGAACATGAATTTCGATTTACTTGTTGCAAAAAAAATCTTTTCTTACTCAGTCATAAACTTTGTGATAACGGTTTTATTTTACCTTGTAATGCGTGCTGATATTTATTTTGTAGAAAAATTCTGCAATAAAATTGATCTTTCAAATTATCTACAAGCTGCAAAAATTGGACAAATGCTGCTTGTATTTCCCGGTCTGTTAGCGGGAGTTATTTTCCCCTACACAATTGAAGCTCCAAAGGCTTTGGCCCATAAAGTTGCCTTCCTTTGTAGAATGCTTACTTTTTTGTATCTCTTTGTATACGTCGTTTTTCTACTGTTTGGCCGTTTTGTATTTATCTGGCTGCTCGGTACAGACTTTAATTTGATGTATGAAATTTTTGCAATTTCTTTTTTTGGCGTCTACTGTTTATCAATAAGTTTGTTATTCATTTCTTATTTTGAAGGGATAAATAAATTAACGATCATTTTATGTTCGTTAGGTGCAACTTTCACTATCATAGTTTTTTTAAACTTTCTTCTTGTATCTAAGTATGGTTATAAAGCTGCGGCTGTTGTTTTTTCAGGTGCAAACTTAATAGGGCTAATTATTTTATTCATGAAATTTCTACGAATAACAGACATAACAATAACCGATGTTTTAATTTTGAAAAAAGATGATGTGAGGAAGATTCGAATTTAATAATTATTTTTAACTGCTCATAACCGTAGCGAACTATTGAATAAATTTTTTCTATACCGGCTTTTTAATGAATCAAAAATATTCTTTCTTTTTTCTATACTTTTTATTTTGAGTTATGTATTAGTTCTAAGTAAACAAATGGATATGTTGTTTTTTCCAATAAACAATATGTACTCTGATAATAGAGTTACCGATTTTTCAACAACAACCTATGCTGTTAAATTAAACAGTAAGTTGGTACAAATAACTAACGACCCGTATCTTAAAAAGGACTTTTCCGAAAACTCTTTACAAATTTTTTCTAAATGGATAAAAGCTGATGGTAAAGATTTCATGACAGAACTATTGGAAAGAAAAATTATTGATTCTGTAAAAAGAATATCCTATGTCAATAAATTAACTCCGCCTAAAACTACAATTCAAACTTGGCCAGTTTGGTTTTTAAGTTTTCACAATATAAAGACAAGAGTTGGTGATAATATTGAAATATGGCAATATCGATTCGATTTGATAGATAATCATTTTATTTTGAAAGATTCATCATTGATAACCAAACAAACTGTTATCCATGAATAATATTAGCAGTTTTGAAAATTATCCAATAAGGCAATATCGAATAATTTTAGCCATACTTTTTTTAGAAGTATTGATTTATTTTTTTTGTGACCTTCATCCGTCTTCATTTTATAAAAATACTTTTATTGGTTTTGAACAAGATCCGCTTTTATGGTTTGTTTATTTTACAGGCTTACCTCAGCGGCTATTAAATCAAATTTACATTCTCTATGTTTTTGATTATTCTATTTTACTTTTAATGATAGCTGTTATTATAAAACCACTCAACAATTGGTACGCAGTATTACTTCTAATTTTATTATTTATTTTTTACTGTATTCTTACTGCTCATTTAGGGCATAGAAATTATCAATCAGGTTATCTGTTTGTATTGTTTCCATTTATTTTCCGAAAACTTAAAAACAAACAGATTGTTTTTGAATTTACCCGTTACTTTCTTTTATTTTTTTATGTTTCAGCAGCTTTTTTTAAGTTTAAAAGTGGATCTATATTTCACACAGAGCATTTAAGTCTTGCCATTACAAACCAGTTTACCCCTTATTTTCTAGAGTTGTCCAACTCCGTAAGAACAAGCTTTAATTTATTTTTAATTACGCACCATAATTTTGCACAAACCCTGTACGTAGGTGCGGTAATTTTTGAATTTTCGATGATCATTGGTTTTTTAACGAAGCGCTACGATCATTATCTTGCAGTGACAATTTTAATATTTCATTTAACCAATTGGTTTATAATGGATATAGCTCCTGTAGGGCAAATTGCATTTATTTGCACACTTTTTTTTAGCCGAAAATTTTCTTGGAGTTCTCAATCTTAATTTCTTTGTTGCAGATTTCCAATTGCTTAAGTTAAATTATGTGGATAGTTTTCTTTGGAAATGTGAGTGTTAAAACCTTGAATTAGTTCAACAGTATTTTTAATGGCACGGTAATTGAAAATAGGGTGAAAAATAATTTAGCTATGAAAAAAATATCGCTACTGTGCCTTCTTGCATTTTCAATTTTTGCAGCAGATGCACAGACAAAAAAAAGTAAAAAGTCAAGGAAACAGCCTAGCAAAGAAACTGTTGCAAAGGCAAAATTTATTAAGGTAGAGGCTCAAAAAAAGTTAATGAGAGATTCATTAATGATAGGGATGAAGATGGAAGATTCATTAAGAATTGCAGGCGATATCACAACTGACCTACAAAAAGATAGTTTAAGTTTAGTTTACAGAACAAACGGATTTAAAGATATTGATAGTCTTGATAAAATAAGGTATGCCACTATAGCAAAATCTCGTAGCGAAGTTGACATGGCTGAAAAAACTCAAATGGATATAAGCAAAGCCGCAAAATTAAATGACTATCAAAGCAAGCAGGTTAAATACATTAATCAAACGTACACAGAAAAAGCAAAGTTGCTGACTAGCGGTGTAGACCCACAAACAAAAAAGCAAGAATTGGCAGTGATTAATGAAGAAAGGAGAAATAAAATAAGGATAATTGTCGGTAAATCACGTGAAAGAAAACTTGAAAATGAACGCAAAGATTATTTTAAAAAGAACACAGCTGACGAATCAAATGCGTGGATAAACATTGCTGAAAGTGTAGTATCAAAATAATTTTAAATTGAAGTATTAATCTAATCCCTATAAATAAGGCCGTTGCATTTTGCAGCGGTTTTTTTATGTGGTAAATTTAATATTATCTTCAATAGATTCTATATTTTGCCAAATGAATATTATTACCCCTTTGCTTATTGTCTATTTTTTTATTCTGATAATAGTATGTGTAAGAATTATTTTTGAGACGCACAGTACCAATAAAACAATTGCATACCTTCTATTTTGTACGTTTGTTCCAGTTATTGGAATCGTTTTTTATGTGACATTTGGGGTTAATTATTGGAGATTAAAGAAATACAGCAAAAAATCTGATGATGATAAAAAATTACTTCAACAAATTGAAACACATGTCACACAGTTTTGTAAAGTCAATGTAAATAGCAAGGATGATTCAATTATACAAAATGCTGAATTATCATCTATGCTTTTGAAAGATCTGGGCAGCCCTTTAACTGGAGGAAATAAAATTAAACTTTTAATTAACGGAGAAAACAAATTCCCGGTAATGCTCGATGCAATCAGAAACGCAAAACATCACATCCATCTGGAGTATTACATATATGAATGCGACGGCATTGGTTTTGAATTATTAGAAATCTTAATTGAAAAAGCAAGACAAGGGGTAGAGGTGAAAATGATTTATGATGATTTTGGTAGCCCCAGTATTAAAAAAACGATAGAAAAAAGACTTAAAGCTGCAGGTTTAGAAATATTTCCATTTTATAAGATTCAGTTTTATTTGTTGGCCAACAGAATTAATTATAGAAACCATCGTAAAATAGTTGTAGTAGACGGTTGCACAGGCTTTGTAGGTGGAATAAATGTTAGTGATAAGTACATTAATGGTAACGGAAATGCTTTATTCTGGAGGGATACCCATTTAAGGATTGACGGCCCTGCTGTTTATTATTTACAATATTTATTTATGGCGGATTGGCATTTTTGCTGCGAAAAAGCGTTTGACCTAAACGGAAGATATTTCCCAGTTATGGAACCGGATAAAGAGAACAGCTATGCACAAATTACTGCCAGTGGGCCAAACTCAATTCAACCATCCGTTATGTACACAATACTTCAAGCAATATATTTAGCTAAAGAAGAAATATTGATTACGACACCTTATTTTATTCCTGGCGATAGTATTATTGATGCCCTCAGAATAGCCGCATTAAGTGGTTTGAAAGTGAAATTGCTCGTGCCGGGTGTGTGCGACTCAAAAATTGTAAACGCCGCATCAAAAAGCAATTATAACGAGCTTTTAATTGCAGGTGTAGAAATTTACTTGTACCAAAAAGGTTTTGTACATGCAAAACTATGGTAACAGATGGTAAACTTGTAATTATCGGCACAGCCAATATGGATAAAAGAAGTTTTGATTTAAACTTTGAAGTAAATTCAGTTTTATATGACAGTAAAGCTGCAGATGAACTTAGAAAGGTTTTTTTTAATGACCTACAATTCTCAGAGCAAATTAATAAAGAGCAATGGTTAAATAGAAAATGGCATACGGAGTTTCCAGAAAAATTAGCAAGGTTGTTATCACCAGTATTGTAATTAATTTCCTTTAATTCTTTCTATTAAGGCTTTAAAAGATTGCTTATTCCATTTAGCAAATCTCCCCCTTTGCACAACCAAAGTGTTATCAAGTTTTGGCTGTAGATAATAATAAAAAGCATAATCTTCCAAAGGGTTTTGCCAACCTGTTATTTGTCCAAATCTTAGGTCAAAAAACAGCAGACTGTCTCTACGCTGTTCCATTGTGTAAAAACCTTGTGAAAATCGAATCAATTTGTTTAACTGAACTGTGTCTTTTACAAGTATTTTCAGTTTATTGTTAATAGGTTTAAAATGAAGGTCTAAATTTTGATTGGTATCAAATACTGAACGATACCCAGTATAAAACACGCTATCATTTCCCGCTGCTACAAACCACAGCCAGCATTGTAAAGGGGCAGGAGTAATAAGTAACTTGTTATATTTAATATTGCGTGCACCTAGTATTTTTTTTGTTTCAGCTGTCACATAACTTTTATTTACTACAGCATACAATAAATAACAAAAAGGAATTAGTAATCCTATTTTCCAAATCCATTTTCTACCTTCATTTTTTTGCCGAATAAATAACAGCAAAAAAAAAGCAATTCCCGGAACGATCGAAAAAAATGGGTCAACTACATAAATCGTATTAAAAGAAATTCTATAATGGCTGAAAGGTTCAAACCAGCCAACACCATAATTATTGAAAGCATCTATAAATAAGTGAATAAAAATGACTAAACCAATAAATAAATTCCATTTTTGAAAACTTATATTATGCGGCCTGTGAAGTTTATAAGCAAAATATGAAATGATGGGCGTAATAAGGACTGCAAATAAAAACGAATGCGTAATGCCACGGTGTGCAAATAAATTATCAGCAGTGTCGAGCCAAAAAGCTGCTATAAAATCAACATCAGGTATGCTTTGTGCAAGGATGCCCCATAACATAGCTTTTTTACCTATAGTTCGCCCCGCAAAAGCTTCTCCCATGCAAGCTCCTAGGGCAATATGTGTAATTGAATCCAGTTTTTGATTAATTTATATTTCAAAGTATTGGAAGCAATTATATTGCCTCGTTTATTTATTGTGTTAGCCACTTATCAAAGCCATTTTAAACAAACAGGTTTACCAACAGAAATTCTATTGCCAGTATCTTTTAATAATCCTGTGATTATATTTCTTTCAAAAATTATTACTTCATTGCTGTTTTGGTTCGCTACTAATAAATATTTTTCGCTTGGATCAAAATTGAAATTGCGTGGCGCTAAACCTAATGTTGATTGATGGGCTAATAAACTTAGGTAACCATTTTTTTTATTTATTTTATAAATGCCAATAGTGTTTGATTCCCCCCGATTACTGGCATATAAAAAATTACCATCTGCAGAAATATGAATGTCTGCACTTCCGGCTGCTCCTTTAAAATTTTTAGGCAAACTCGAAACTGTTTGTATTTGTTTTAAGATATTTTTTTTAATAGAAAAAACGGCAATTGTACCTGACAATTCCTCTATACAATACATAAACTCATTATTTGCTGAAATGTCAATGTGTCTTGGTCCTGAACCTGCTTTGGTCGAAATAAATTTCTGTTTTGTTGGTTTTATATTTCCCGTTTTTTCGTCGAAATTGTAAACCATTATTTTATCTGTTCCTAAATCGGTAACATAAAGTATTTTATTATTTTTAGTTAAAAAAGTTGTGTGTATGTGGGGAGAGTTTTGTCTTATTGTATCAATACTTTTTCCGTATTGTTGAATCGTTTGTTTAGCTGGCAACAATCTCCCTTTTTTGTTTAGTGGTAGAACGGAAAAATTTCCACTGCTGTAATTGGCTGCAAAAACCCATCTGCCGGTATTATCAATTGTAATATAGCAAGGGTGGTTTCCTTCTGATGACTGGGTATTAATTTCTGTGAGTTTACCAAAATTTTTATCAAAAATAAATGATGTAACACTACCACCTTTTCCATTTTGTTCTGCATTTTCGTTAACCGCATATACATATTTTTTATTGGGTGAAATGGCAATGTAAGATGGGTTCGATGTTTTTACATAACTAACTTCTTTTGCAGAGCCGTTTATGCTGTTAAATTTATAAATATAAATCCCTTCGCTTTTAGGTGAATTGTAAGTGCCTATTAGGAGAAATTGAGTTTGCGAGTAACCTTTAAATATGAAGGCAAAAGAAAAGGCCAAATAAATGTATTTCATGAAGGAGAAATTATTAACGTATTAATGAGAACAGAATATCAAGCTACATAAATAAATTTAAAACGATGAATTTTATAACGATAAAAAACAAAGGAAGAAAACAGTAATAAAATTGATGTCAACTTTTCTTTAATACAAACGAGTCTAATGTTTAAACATTGTATATTTGTTTCATAACCGCATTTGATGACAAAGACAACAGAAGAAAAGCCTTGGCTAAAGAAAATATTTTTAATTATTCTGGTTTTAGTTGTGGTAGGCGGCATAGGTATTTATTTAATTTTTACCGAAAAATTTGAAGATACCGGTAAGCAGGAGGCTGTTTACACTATTGCGGCAAATGATTTAATAAAAGAATTTCAACAAAATGACAGTGCAGCAAACAAAAAATATGCTGAAAAGATAATACTTGTTAATGGTAAAATTGCTGAAACAGAAGCGGCTGATACAACTGTTAATATAAAAATGGTAGATACTTTAACAGGATCGTATATTATTTTTGCATTTCAGCAGCAACACCTAAATGATGCAAAACAATTAAAAGAGGGTGATATAGTTTCCATAAAAGGTTCTTGCAGTGGCGGTGCTTACAGCAAAATTTTAGAAACCGAATTTATTAGCTTTAAGCGTTGCGCAATAAATAAATAAAACTTAAAAAACAAAAAACAAAATATGAAAAAATCTATTATCCTTTTCGCAATGGTTGGTTTAACAAGCATAGCATTTGCACAAAAGAAACAAACTACAACCTCTGCAACTATTAATTTTGACGCTACAACTAGTATTGATGTTTTACCAAAAGCCGAAAATAAAACGGTTATTGCAAGTATCGACACCAAAACCGGTAATGTTGCTTTTGAATCTGTCATCAAGAGTTTTACTTTTACAAATCCTAAAATTCAGGAGCATTTTAATGGCGGAAGCTGGATGGATTCGGAAAAATTTCCAACAGCAACTTTTACAGGTAAAATAGGGGATATAAACACGGTGAATTTTAAAAAAGATGGTACTTATAATGTAGCTGTGATGGGAGATTTAACTTTGCACGGAATTACCAAACCAGTTACAACAAAAGCAGTTATTACAGTTTCGGGTAAAGTAATTTCAACCAAAACCGATTTTACGATTGCTTTAGCTGATTACGGTGTGAATGGTGGTGCAATTGCCGCAGGTAAGGTTTCAACGAACCCTAAGATTTCTGTAGTGGCAGATTTTAAATAATCAATTTTTTTTAAAAGCCCTCAAACAACTATAATCGTTTGAGGGCTTTTTAGTATTCAAAAAAACAGTTCTTGAAATTGTTTTAGTTAATAAAATTTCAGGATATTTTTTGAGAAGAGGAAAAAATTAAGATATCAATAAGAAGTTCATTTCCGTATTAATATTTAACAATACATAGGTAAATTTTATTCATTATTTTTGCAGCCTAAAACACCACGCAGCTAAGCCTTTACATGAAGAACATAAGAAATTTTTGCATCATTGCACACATTGATCACGGAAAAAGTACCCTAGCAGACAGACTTATACAGAGCACCAACACTATTGGAGAAAGAGATATGCAGGCGCAGGTGCTTGATGACATGGATCTTGAAAGAGAAAAAGGGATTACCATAAAAAGTCATGCAATACAAATAAATTACCCTTACAAAGGCGAGCAATATGTACTAAATCTTATTGATACGCCGGGTCACGTAGATTTTAGTTACGAAGTAAGCCGTGCTTTAGCAGCTTGCGAAGGTGTATTGCTTTTGGTAGATGCCACACAAGGTATTCAGGCGCAAACAATTAGTAACCTTTATTTGGCAATTGAAAATAACCTCGAAATTATTCCGGTTATTAATAAGATTGATATGGAGGGTGCAATGATACCCGAAGTAACAGATGAGATTATTGAACTTATTGGTTGTAAGGCTGAAGATATAGTGCTTGCAAGTGGTAAAACAGGTCTTGGAATTGAAGAAGTTTTTTCTGCAATTATTCAGCGTATTCCTGCACCAAAAGGTGACCCAAATGCCCCATTGCAGGCATTAATATTTGACAGCGTTTTTAATAGCTTCAGAGGAATTATAGTTTACTATAGAATATTTGCGGGCAGTTTAAAAAAAGGGGAGAAGGTTAAATTTTTTAGTACCGAGCAAACTTACCATGCCGATGAAGTCGGAATTTTAAAACTTGGGATGGAGAAAAAAGACGAGGTTCTTTGTGGCGATGTAGGTTATATCATTACCGGTATTAAAAATGCAAAAGAAGTAAAAGTAGGTGATACACTTACAAGTGTAGCCAACCCAACCAAAGAAAGAATTGATGGTTTTGAGGATGTAAAATCAATGGTTTTTGCAGGTATTTTTCCGGTAGATACTGATAAGTTTGAAGAGCTGAGAGATTGTATGGAGAAACTTCAGCTTAACGATGCATCACTTACTTTTGAACTTGAAACTTCTCAAGCACTAGGGTTTGGATTTCGTTGTGGCTTTTTAGGCTTGCTGCACATGGAAATTATACAGGAGCGTTTAGAGCGTGAGTTTAATCAAACTGTTATAACTACAGTACCAAACGTAAGTTTTATTGCGCATACAAATAAGGGTGAAATAATAAATGTCCATAATCCTGCATTGTTGCCCGACCCTACACGTACAGATAGAATTGAAGAGCCATACATTAAGGCGCAAATTATTACAAAGCCTGAATATATTGGTAATATTATGACGCTTTGCATCAGCAAACGTGGCATGTTAATACACCAAGGTTACTTATCGCCAACCCGTGTTGAGCTTACGTTTGAAATGCCTTTAACTGAAATTGTATTTGATTTTTACGATAAATTAAAATCTTCAACCCGTGGGTATGCATCTTTCGATTATCACCCAATTGGTTTTAGAGATGCAGATATTGTGCGTATGGATATTTTGTTGAATGGAGAAAAGGTAGATGCATTAAGTGCGCTAATACACAGAAGTCGCTCGGCAGAATTTGGTAGAAAGCTTTGCGAAAAATTAAAGATTTTATTAGATAAGCAACAGTTTCAGGTGGCCATACAGGCAGCAATTGGTGCAAAAGTTATAGCCCGTGAAAATATTAGTGCCATGCGTAAAGATGTAACTGCAAAATGTTATGGTGGTGATATTAGCCGTAAGCGAAAATTGTTGGAAAAACAGAAAGAGGGTAAAAAAAGAATGAGGCAAATAGGAAATGTAGAAGTGCCACAGGAAGCATTTTTAGCTGTATTAAAGTTGGATGATTAAGAGCCCCCTAAATCCCCCAAAGGGAGACTTTGGATTCTGATACTTTAGTGAACTATTTAGTATTGGAGTGCAGCTCCTTTCCTTTGGAGAGGCTGCGTTAGGTATTTATTTCTGGGCAAAAAAGCTTTGCTTTTTGCCCACGCTAAAACATAGCTTTGGTCAACATAGTTGTGTTATTTTAATTGTAAGTATCGGGACTCGCTTGTAAGGCATACCATTATGCGTCTTTTATTATGTTATAAAATTTAAAGTATTAAATGAAGTGAATGTTGGATATAGAACCCTATTACCAACTTCCTTTTACCACTCAACTATATGAAATTCTTTCCCGAATCAGCCCTACAACAACTTGAGTTCGATAAAATAAAGGAGCTGCTTGCATTGCATTGTCGTACAGAATATGCAAAAACAAAAGCAGAAGAGCTTCGCATACATACAAAGAAGGAATACATTGAAACTGAATTAAAACAAGCTCATGAGTTTAAATTAATACTCGATAGTGGTGGTAATTTTCCAAACGATTTCACAACAAATATTTCAAGAGATTTAAAATTACTTGGCATACCAGGAGCATCCTTATCGGGTGAGCAGTTTATTTTAATTCGCAGACTTGCAACAAGCATGGAAAATATTTTTCGCTGGTTCACGGTAGAGATCAGAGAAACTTTTCCTGGACTTACAAAAGTTATTGACAATAATTATTACGAAAAAAACATAAAGGTTTTAATTGATGAAATTCTAGATGAAACCGGTGCAGTAAAAGACAAAGCCAGTGTTGCTTTAGCAGATATACGCATGAAGCTCTATAAAAAGAGGGGAGAGTTAAGAAGAATGTTTGATAGAATAGTTTCTAAACTAAACAAGCAGGGCTTTCTTGCTGATATTGAAGAAAGTTTTATGAATGGCAGGCGTGTCTTGGCTGTTGTAGCTGAGCAAAAAAGAGTTGTAAAGGGCGTTTTGCACAGTGAAAGCGAAAGCCGCAAAACCAGTTTTATTGAACCCGAAGAAACAACCGAATTAAATAACGAAATTTTTTCTTTAGAATACGAGGAAACCAAAGAAGTTTACCGCATTCTGCGTATGCTTACCCACCATGTAAGCATGTACGCACCGCTTTTAAAAAGTTATCATGATATTGCCGGCGAATACGATTTTATAAGAGCTAAAGGAAAATTGGGGCAGGATATGAATGCATCATATCCTCAATTAGTTGAGCGAGCGCACCTTCATTTAATAAAAGCATACCATCCATTACTTTTTCTCTTCAATAAAAAGAATGGTAAGCCCACATTTCCAACAGATATTTTATTAAACGACGATGCAAGTATTCTTGTAATAAGCGGACCAAATGCAGGCGGTAAAACGGTAACAATGAAGACTGTTGGTTTATTACAGGTAATGCTGCAAAGTGGTTTGTTGGTGCCCGCCGATGCTGACAGCACTATGGGCATTTTTAAACAGGTACTTATTCATATTGGCGATACACAGAGTATTGAATTTGAACTTAGCACATATTCTTCTCACTTAAAAAACATGAAGCATTTTATAGAAAATGCTAATGGTAAAACATTGTTTTTTATAGATGAATTAGGGAGTGGAAGTGATCCAAATCTCGGCGGTGCATTTGCTGAAGTAATTATGGAAGAATTAGCATTTAAGCATGCATTTGGAATTGTAACTACTCACTATTTGAACCTAAAAGTGATGGCTAATAAAGTACGTGGTATTATAAATGGTGCCATGCAGTTTGATGAAGAAAGATTATTACCTCTTTATAAATTACAAATTGGCAAGCCGGGCAGTTCTTACACCTTTTCAATTGCTGAAAGGATAGGACTTGATAAAAAACTGATAAGTCGTGCAAGGAAACTTGTAGATGAGGACCAATTTAGGTTAGATAAATTACTCAATCGTACTGAACAAGACCTTCAAAAACTTGATGCTGAAAAAGCTACTTTATCTGAATTGCTAAAAGAAAATGAAGCATTAAAAAACGAAATGCAGCGTGTAGTTAAAAAAGAAACACACCAACAGGAGATGGAGCGCATGCAGGAGCAAAATAAAATATCTGCTGAAAAAATAAATTACTTAAAAGATATGGAGCGCCGCCTTAAAGCAATGGTAATTGAGTGGCGAAAGGCAGAAGATAAAGATGCAGTTGTAAAAATGATACAGGCACTACTTTTTAACCAAAAAGAAAAACTTCAGCAGCAAAGCCATAAAAAAAACCTAAACGAAAAATTTATTGAAATTGATGGCGAAATAAAAATAGGCGATAAAGTAAAAATGAGGCAAAACCGGCAGATAGGAATTGTAAAAGAAATTAAAGGAAAGAAAGCCGTTTTGCAGGTAGGCATTATGCCAATTACTGTCTCGATAGAAGATCTTACACTTATTAAAGACAAGGAAGTAACTGAATAAATATTTTCAAGGCAATAAGAGCATCTTAAAAGATTAAAACCAACGTTCCTGCAACTATCAAAATAGCCCCCACAGCCGTTTTTATGGTCAGTGCCTCTCCTAAAAAAAGTACAGATAAACCAATTGTCAATGCAACACTCAGTTTATCAACAGGTGCCACCTGAGATACTTTTCCGATCTGTAAAGCTTTAAAATAAAATATCCACGATAAGCCCGTTGCCAACCCCGATATTACGAGAAAAATAATATTTTGTTTCGATAAAGAGTTAATTCCTTTCTCTTCTCCCCGTGCCAAAACAATACCCCAAGCCACAAATAAAATAATAACAGTGCGAATGGCTGTTGCCAAATTAGAGTTAACACCCGTAATGCCAACCTTAGCAAAAATGGCTGTTAAAGATGCAAATAATGCTGATAGTAAAGCGTAGATCCACCACATATTATAAATTTTTAGAAATGGAATGTCTCGGAAGTATAAATTTTGGAACCAAATGATTACAATAATACTGCAAACAATGATCTTATTTAATAAAAAATCCTTTCTGTGATAGAAAGGATTTAAAATTACTTAAAATTTTTGCGGAGAGCTAGGGATTTGTTTAGTTCATTTTCAAAGGTGTTAAAATAGGTTTACACAAAATAAGTGCAATAAAATATATAATTCTTTTGTACAGATGAGGAATTGCAAAAATGTAAATATTTCTTATTTTTATAGAGTATAGATTTGCCAACACCTAAAATTCTTTCCAATGAAAACAACAAGAAGGCTTTTTTTTATTATGATAATGATGCTTGTTTTACAAACAAGTAGTGTATTTGCTCAAGTGGCAGCGGGTGCGAATCTTGTAGCCCATGGAGTGTTGGCACTTATGGGCGGCAGTCGTGAAAAAAAACAGGAAAAAATAATTGAGAAATCCTCCATGCAGGAAAAAATAGCCGGGTTAAATTCAACAGTTCTACGCGTAAAAGAATCAGAAATAAAAAGTAAAGCCAAAATACATATTATAGCACTGCAAAATCGGTTAACTGAGTATAACACCCAATATAAAAACAATCAACCGCTTATTGTGCCAAAGAATGACAGTGATTTAATAGCCATCCAAGATATTGATGGAAATTGGCCAACCGAGGAATATGCAAGCGAATTGAGAGCTTATAAGCGATATGCTTCTCAGCAGAAACAAAAATTGCCTGCTACTTCCGAAGATAATTTACACAAAATACCTGCAAGCCTGGTCAAAAAAGATACCACGAGTGTGAAATTATAAGCGGATTATTCTTTCAATGTCATCTTTAGTAATATTAAAGTTATGAAGTGCTCTATACTTAGTTTTGAAAAGTAACCGGCTGCCGGATGATTCATTTATCAGCTGTAGTTTTTAAATCAAGATTGAATAATTTATTTACTTCAGACGGTAGCAAACCAATAATAAAATTTAAAATAAAGCTAATGTTTAAGAGTTTGAGCAACTAATACTTTTTACTTTGAACTTTAGAGATTTAATTACATTATACTTTTTTCAAGAACAGCACACGTACACACTTCAAGAGATTGCCATAAAAGGACTTCAGGAAGGGTTAGACACACCGTCACTTTGCATATTAGCGGGACTCGAAAAGAATGAAACACCTTCAGTAATTGACTATTATTTTAAACAGACACTTATTGAACTTAACATTTTTTTACCTATTGATAAAAAAGGAGCACTAAAATATGCCGAGATAATTATTGATAATATTATTAATGATAAAATAGGAATTATAGAGGGAACCAAAGAAATTATTGACAACGTTTTGTGGAAATTTGAATTTACATTAGAAGATAAATTCTATCGTTTTGATGGAATTGCTTTTGAGAAAGCTTATTCACTTTATTGGCAATATGATGATTTGGTAGATTGTGATTATGATTGGAATAAAAAATTAAGTAATGAAGTTTTAAATGAGATTAAAACAGAATTAATAATTTGGAAAACCAAATTAAATGATATGGTAACAACATTAAGATTATAGATATTTACAATTAATGAAGATAAATTGAAATAAATATTATATTTTAAATATTCGAAATTAATTTTTCACTTTATAGACAAGGGTTAATTCTTTACAAGTAAGTATAATAAACCAAAATCACTTTTATGTATAAAGTATACTTGAAAAACTACGGTGTGAAATTATATACTTTATTTTTATTGTTAATCATATTTTCAGGTTGTTCCGTTACTCGAGAACGGCCTGAAACATTAAAAAACTCTAATAATTTAAACGTACTACAAAATAATGTATCTGCTTTCAATGGCACATACTCAGTGTTTGCGAACGATATTGTAAATGATGCAAAGCCTTATTTAAATAACGCAAATGAAAAATTTTATCGAAAATATGGAGTCAATGTAGAAGACACCATTAGATTTGACAGCAACAGTGGTGGGAGTTTTAAAATTACAATGCTAGATAACCAAAAATTTAAAATAGATTTTATAAAGGATAGTAGTATTCTTAAAAGTCAAATCTTAAATTATCATTTAAAAAATGACGGTTTTCTTTATTCAAGTAATAATCTAATCAAAGGCATTCCCCTTCTTTTTGGAGGAGTAGATGCCAAGATTATAAAGATTGGGTTAAATACAAAAAATGATTTAATAATAACAGACATGAAGATAACTACACGTTCAATACTTATAATATTTACGAACACAAGCATTCGGTAGCATGTAAATAATTACAGTAGGAAAGAATAGAAAATTAAAAAAGTTGCAAAGTTGATTTGCAAAAAATAGTTTTGTGAGAGCATTGTACGTTATTATTATTTTGGCAACAACCATTAAAGTTTCAGGACAATTATTGTTAGACCCCAAACGAGTAATATTTTTAAAGGAAACTTCTATTTTATATAATGTTGGAATAGATTCAGCTATGGTAAGATTTACTCCTAATGCTGCCGATGTTGACAGTGCAGATGCAGTTGTTATGAAACAACTTTTGACTAATAATAAACAAGGAGAGGAAAGTGTAGAGCTAACTAATTTTTTCAGGCAATATGTAGGATTTCGGATAAATAATAATAAGTATATTTTAATCAATGGATCTGGCAGAAAACCTGATTACTTTTTTGATAATATCTTCTATCCAAAAGGTGGAGGCAAACATTATTTTAGGGCTTTAGCAAATCTTCAAAATAAGAAAATTATATATCTTTATTTTAATGCACCGAAATAAAAAATATTCAATTCATACTCTTTGAAAATAAAACTCTTATATCTTTTATTGTTATTATCTGGCACAGGAAAGTCTGTTAGTGCACAAAATACTTTTGCAGAGAAAAATATATTAATTGGAAAATGGAAATATGACATTGCTTACGATACCATCGCTATGGCAGGGGATCAAATAGGTGATACAACTATTTTTATTAATAAAATGAAAATTTTAAAGTATGGTATAACAGTAACTGACCTCAAAAAAACATATAGCGGAACATGGGATTTATTAAATAGCCATGAGTTTATTATTTATCTTGATAATAAAAAATCATACAAATTTTATTTAACAATTCTTGATAAAAAACATTTTGAATTACAAAGAGATGGAGATAAAATTGCCACTTTAGGCTATAAAAGAAAATAACCAATATTCATTTTCATAAAATTCCTTCACTGAACCGACGGCGACTTAAAGAGACTACAAGCAGCTGCTGCAAAGGGATGGCGAATTGCTTGCTGAACCCGCCTGTAGTGAGACCTTATTACCATGCTTAAATTATCAATTGGAGTGCTATTATAAATTAGGAGAAAAAGTTAGTATCGCTTAATATTGTTTTGTTTTCGATTGATGAAGACTTATCTAATAGAAAAATAGAACGAATATAAAAAGCCGAATCATTTTCATAATAATTATTTTATCCTGTACTTACACTGTTTCAATTGGGCAAGAGATTTATGAAAATAAACAAAATGGAATTAAAATTGGAAAGCCAAAAGAATGGGTGTTGGCAACAGATGAATTATTGGAAAGTAATTTAAAAAAGTTTAAATTTAATGATGAGCAATTAATAAAAATACTTAACAGTAACAAAGGACTGCTTACACTTTGCACGTACTATAAGTATAAAATTAGTACTGTATCAGGAGTGATACCTACAGTAAAAATTACTGTAAGAAATAATCCTACGACAACGTTATCAAATTTTAAGCAATTAATGATTGCAAGTACTAATCGAGTTAAAACTGTTGTTCAAAACTTTGAATTTATCGATTGCTTTAAAGATGTAAAGATTGATAGTTATGCATCCCTATATTATAGCTGTCGCTATACATTTAGCTTAGTTACCATACTGGCTTAATATCCCAAGGTTTCACCATTTGGGTTTTTTACAATATTAAAAGCACTTTTAGAAGTTTCGCTCCATTTTTTTGGGCTTGTAATGAGGAAGTTAAAATAACAAGCATTAATAACTACAAGGAATATTTCATATTTACTCTGGATTTATTTAATCCTATTAATTTTAACCAACCAACTTTTTAAAATATTTTTTGCTGATAATTTCTGTTAGTCAATTACCAAAGTGGTAATGGAATGCGCGAGGATATTTGCCTTTGCGGCTTTATTTGTAACGATAAGGTTATAAGAAATTGGGATATTGGTTGCATTCATTACTACAACGACCAATTTACCGTTGGTATTTAAAAAAGATGTGGCTTGTAGTTTATCTCTGTTAGAAATGCAGGCTACCCTTTTAGCCCCCGGGCGGATAAATTTTGAAAAATGACCGATGTAATAATAAGAATTGGTGTAGTGCAGCATATTGTCTCGTGTATCAGCAATGACAGGTGCAAAACAAAAATTACCCACGTGGTTAGGGCCGCCTTTTTCATCCAAAAGAATGTTCCAATCTGTCCAGCCACAAGTACCTGAATTAAAATCATTTATGATAGACATGCCATACTTTTCGCCTAAAGACCAATTATTAATACTGTCAAATTTGAAACGTTCAACACAGCCTTCGGTAAACAACATATTTTTTGTAGGGAATGATTCTTTTACCTGTTTTACGTTATCAAATTGCATCGCATTTCCCGTCCAGGTTTCGTACCAATGATAGCCAATACCCCAAACGTATTTTAACGCTAATGGGTCATTTAAAATAACACTTGCACGTTGATATATCATATCTCTATTATGATCCCAAGCAATCAACTTTTTATCTTTCAAGCCATTTTTTTCTATAGTTGGACCTAAAAAGTTTTTTATAAAATCACGTTCGTCTTCGGCAGTGTACACACATGATTCCCATCTCTGCTTAGCCATTGGCTCGTTTTGCACCGTAAAGCCCCAAACTGGCATACCTAACTTTTCGTAAGCTTTAATAAATTTTACATAATAATTTGCCCAAGATTGGTTGTACTGAGGTAATAATTTACCACCATGTAGCATATCATTATTGTCTTTCATCCAAGATGGAGGACTCCAAGGGCTGGCAAATAAAGTAAGCCGTCCACCTGCCTGGGCCATTGCTTGTTTTATGAGAGGAATTTTAAATTGCAAATCGTGTTGAATATTAAAGCTAGTAAGGTTGCTATCTTTCTCTGAAACATAAGTGTACATATCGCTAGAAAAATCGCAGCTATTAATATTTGTTCTGGCTAAGGTGTAACCAATACCATCTTTGGGGTCGTAATAAGCTTTTAGCAATTCTGCTTGCTTTTGTTTGGAAAGTTTGGCAAATGTTTCAGCCGATGCATCGGTTATGGCACCACCAATGCCTACTAAACTTTGAAACGTATTTGATGGATCAACCTGAACAAAAGCATCCCTTTCGGTAGGCTGTACAGCACTTTCAAAATTTAAAGTTTCGGTCGCAGTTAACCGTAAATCAGTTTTATCAGCAGTGGTATAAATTTTTACTGTTTTAGGATTAAATTCAGATGTATTGATTAATACTTCATTTGATTTATTAACAACAATGAATGCAGTTGCAGAAACTACAAAAAAACCAAAAAATATTTTTTTCATATTATTTATTGAAACTCAAATTAAGTTTAATTGAATGACTATCCTCAATTTTCTTTGGGATTTTACCGTATGGTTTCTAACGCAGCTATAAACATTCTATAAATAAATTTTTACCAAAATACCCTATATTAAACTTGTAATAAAATTCGTTGAGGAGTACTGCATGTGCTCATTTTTGACTTGATTTGAATTCCCAGTATTTTCTTTTTAGCATTGCTAATGGTTATATGTACTTGCCTGACTTGGTGCGTTGGTCAGTCTTTTAGCCCTTTAAAATTTTCGAAGTTCACCGCAAAATTTTCACGGTTAACATCATCTTCAAATTTATTTAAATTCTACGAAATAGGTTTGTATTGTAAAAAAAGATACAACATGAAAAAGTTACTAATAGTTTTTATAACGCTCATCCTTGCCATTAATGGTATAGCTCAAACAAGAGAAACCTCTGTCACCGGCAGTGTATTGGATACAAAGAATGTACCTGTTCAATCAGCAACCATTTCATTAATGAAGTCTAAAGATTCTTCTATAATAAAAATTGCTATTTCTGATAAAGCAGGAAAATTTTCCTTTACCGGAGTCTCATTTGGTAGTTATTTTATTACAACAAGTGCTGTAAGTTTTACAAAAACAAATTCACCTGTATTTATTATTTCAGAAAACAATACAACGATAAGGGTTGGTACTTTGATTTTACAGGAACTACCAAAAAATCTTTCTGCTGTTGTAGTTACCAGCAAGAAGCCACTTATAGAACAAAAGATTGACCGCATGGTGGTGAATGTAGATGCCTCTGTAACTAATGTGGGTTCTACTGCCTTAGAAGTGCTTGAAAAATCACCCGGAGTAACTGTTGATAAAGATGGCAACATCAGTTTAAAAGGTAAGTCATCAGTAATGGTAATGATTGATGGTAAACCTTCCTATCTTAATGGTGCTGATCTGGCAAGCCTTTTAGGCAGTATGAATTCAAACCAGTTAAGCCAGATTGAAATAATGACCAATCCATCAGCAAAATATGATGCCGCAGGCAATGCCGGTGTAATTAATATTAAAACAAAGAAAAGCATTACACAGGGATTTAACGGGAGTGTTACACTAAACTACGGTCAGGGAGTTTATGCAAAAACCAATAACAGCATTATGCTCAACTACAGAACCAGTAAGATAAATACTTTTTTGAATTATGGTTACAGCGTCAATAAAGGTTTTATGGATTTTGACATTCAGCGAAATTTTTTCGGAACTACTGGAATAAAGATTTCTGAACTTGACCAGCAATCCAACAGAATAAATAAAAGCCAAAATAATAACCTGAAATTAGGGTTAGATTATTTTATAAATAAGCACACGACTTTAGGGATTGTAACTACGGGTTTTTTAGCTCCTCAAAAGCAGGATGGCTTTACTACGAGTTATCTTAAAGATGGTAATGAAAATATTAATTCTATAGAAAAAACAATCAGAACAGTTGACAATACATGGAAGAATGGAACTGTTAATATCAACTTTCATTCTTCATTTGATACCAGTAAAAAAGATATAGCTGCTAATTTTGACTATCTCCATTATGATTTTTCAGGTAATCAAAATATTACAGGACTTACCTATAATCCAAACCAAATCTTGCAGGTAGATAATCATTTAAAGAACCTACTTCCTCTGACAATTGACATTTATTCAGGCCGCCTTGATTATGCTCAACCTTTGAACAATGCTGTTAAATTGGAGACAGGCATTAAATCAAGTCTTGTGAAAACAAATAACGTTTCTAACTTCTATAATTTATCCAATAGCAAATGGCTTATGGATAGCACATTGAGTAATGCTTTCAACTATTCAGAAAATATCAATGCTGCATACCTTAACCTAAATAAAAAAATGGGTAAGTGGATGGTGCAGGCAGGTGTAAGGCTTGAGAATACGAATTATAAAGGTTTGCAGTCTTCCCTTTCACAAAAATCGGATTCAAGTTTCAACCGTAATTACACCAGTCTTTTTCCAACAGCCTTTATAAGCTATGAGATGAATGGCAATAACCAGTTTACACTTTCTACCGGTCGCCGTATAGACAGACCAGCGTATCAGGAATTAAATCCCTTTATTGGCTTTATTGATAAGTACACCTACTCAACAGGCAATCCTTTTCTGCAGCCGCAGTTCAGTACCAATATGGAGTTGAGCCATTCCTATAAAAATCTTTTAACTACTACAATCAATTACAGCGTTGTACATGATATGATTAATGAAACCCTTATCCACAAAGATTCTGTAATCATACGAAGCGTGGGCAATATTGGTACAAGGTATAATTATGGTATTACAGAAAGTGCCATCATTCCTTTTAGCAAATGGTACAGTGCTACGGTTTTTGCAAACCTGTATCAAAATAAATTTACCGGTGAAATTAATGGCTTTCCATTCAATGCAAAACAACTCACACTTTCATTGAATGTAAACAACCAGTTTAGCTTTGCAAACGGCTGGTCGGCGGAGTTATCCGGCAACTATACAAGCCGCAACAGGGATGAAGGGCAAGCAATTAAATTACCCTTCGGACAAGTGTCTGCCGGTATTGCTAAACAACTATTAAAGAATAAAGCAAGCATTAAGTTTAACGTAAGGGATATTTTTTATACCCAAAACCCAAAAGAAATTCAAAACTTTCAGGATGTGCAAGGAACACTAAAAATAAGCAGGGACACCCGGGTATTTAATATTGCGTTAGTGTACAGGTTTGGCGCAACTATAAAATCTAAACCGGCAAGTTCCCTGCCAACTGATGAGCAACAAAGAGTAAAAGTGAATTAGTTTACGTGAGTAATTTAAGTGGGGAAAATTAAATATTATTTTCGAACAGTAATTTGTAGCTGTTGGTGGTGCAGCATCATAAGTACAAGCAAAACGTGCATCCTTTGGAATAATCAATTTAATGCAGCCAAATTTGCTGATACTCTTTGTAAGTTGATTGTGGAAGGCGGTGAGCGTAATTTAGCTGTATTTAAAAAAATCGATTACCTGCTGGTATGCAAGATGATGTTGGCAAAAAATAACAGAATCAAAATATTGTTATAGTCAAATTATAGGGTTAGTTCCGTTTAATTTTTCTAAACTCGGTGGGTGTTATACCGGTTATTTTCTTGAACAATCTTGCAAAATAGTTGGGATATTCAAAATTTAAATGATAAGCAGTTTCGGCAATACTTTTACTGGAGTGTGACAGGTAGTTTTTAGATTGTTCTATCAAATGTTCTTGCACAATTAAAAGAGCAGACTTACCGCATACATGGTTGCAAATACGGTTTAGGTGAACTGCGGAAATACCCATTTCACCAGCGTATGCAGGGATATTCTTAGGCGTGTCATTAATTTTTACAGACTGTATAAATTTCCGGTAATAAAGTAATGTTTGATTTGTATCTGGTAAAGCGTTACTGTTGCTGGTTTCTGATACTCTTAATAAGCCAATAAAAAACTGGCTTAGTAAAGCGTAGAGCAGTAACTTTTTCCCGGTTCTTTCATCGAATATTTCGGCATCTGCCAATTGGATAATGTCCATCAGTTTTTTGAATTCGCTTTTTTGGCTGGTAAAGGAAATGGCTTTTAAAGTGTCAAAGTTTAGTAATAAAGAACCTGAATTAGAGAATATTTCTTCAAAAATGTTATCTGAAAGTGTAAGGATGTAGCCTTTTACAGAAGGATTATATTCTAGCCCATGTACAGTGCCCGGCGGTATTACAGCAATAGCCGGTGTTTTTATATGTATCTTTTTTTCTGATGACTCTAAAATTACCTGTCCCGATTCAAAACAAAATACCTGGTAAAGACGGGTATGCACATGTGGTTTTATCACCCAGTTAAAACTTTCACTTCTTGTTTTTATTAACTCCAGAAAAATATAGCTCTCCTTTTTATTGCAGGTTAAATCACCATACAGGCCATCAAAATGCAGTAATTTATTTTTTACCATAAAAGTAATGTTTGATTTGTATCTGCTTTATACAAGATAATGACATTTTTAAAAGTAGGCTTTGTTTTCCTTTGTAAGAAAGAAATATAAAAGCGGACCTGTAATCTTACTATTTTTTTGAATTCACAAATAAAAAGATAAAATGAAAATCTCACGGTTACAACTCACAAGCATATTCATCTGTTTCCTGATGAATATGTTGGATGGGATGGATGTGATGGTAATATCATACGCAGCTCCAAGCATCACTGCCAGTTGGGTTATAAGTTCAAAGGCACTGGGAATAGTGTTTAGCGCCGGGTTACTAGGTATGTCAATTGGTGCCATATTTTTAGCACCGAGAGCAGATAAGGTTGGCAGGAAAACAATAATATTATTTTGCAATGCCCTAATGGGCTTAAGTGTGTTTGCAACTTCGTGGGTAAGTTCATTGGAAGCATTAATATTTTTAAGGGTGCTGAGTGGTATTGGTATTGGAGGTGTTTTAGCAAGTACGGCAACTTTAACTGCTGAGTATGCACCAAAAACAACCAAAGATTTTTGGGTAAGTTTTGTGATGGCCGGATATCCTGTAGGAGCAGTTATTTCAGGGCTGGCAGCAAGCAGTATCATTCCTCATTACGGCTGGCAAACTATGTTTAAAATTGCCGGAGTTTCTTCTATAATAGTTATTCCCATTGTTTATTTCCTATTAAAAGAATCAGAAGAGTTTTTGCAAAATGCTGCTATTAAAAAAAAACAAGTGGTTGGCGCTTTACTAACTTCAACATTCAAAAAACCTACGTTGTGGTTATGGCTAGCCATTTTTATGGCCTTTGCTTCTCTATATTTTCTTACTACATGGATTCCTAAATTAGCTTCGGCTGCAGGGTTAACGGTGGAGTTGGCTATTTATGCAGGAACAATATTTAATCTCGGTGCTTTTTGTGGAATCGTTTCGCAAGGATATTTATCTGCAAAATTTGGTTTGCAAAAAACTATTTTTTGTTACTTATTATTTACAGCAATTTTAATGTTAGCATTTGGATTTTTTAAAGGTTCAGTTTTGATTTTGTTCATCTTTGGTTTACTGGGTTTTGGAATACAAGGAGGTTTTGTAGGCATGTATAGTTTAGCAGCCCGTTTATATCCTGTAAATATTCGTGCCACAGGAATGGGATGGGCTGTTGGCGCAGGAAGAGTTGGTGCTATTGCTGGTCCGTTAGTTGGTGGCTTGCTCATTGGAGCCGGATTGTCCATGGCTTCCAATTTTATTGCTTTTGCTATACCAACGATTATTGCTGGTATAGCTACACTTTTTATCCATACAAAAGAAACAATCTAAAAACCATGAATCCGGTAATCAGAGATTTAGCACATATTGCCCATGTGGAGTTGTTTACACCCAGGCTGGATGCAAGTACCCGTTTCTTTCATGAAATCATGGGTATGTATATTAGTGCAGTGGAAGGCGATTCTGTGTACCTAAGAGCTTATGATGATTATGAACATCATACACTAAAACTTACTGCTAACAAATATCCTGGTATGAAACATTTTTCATGGCGTACACAAAGTGCCGATGCATTAATACGGAGGGTAGCCGCTATAGAAACAACTGGTTTGGGTATTGGTTGGCATGATGGTGATTTAGGACATGGTCCGGCTTACCAGTTTCATACACCTGCAGGGCATGTGAGTGAGATTTATTTTGAAACAGAAAAGTTTAAAGCAACTGGTAATGATATTTCGGCACTAAAAAATACGGCCAGTAAATTTCCGGCACGTGGTATTAATGTTCGCAGACTGGATCACCTGAATTTGTTTGCAAAAGATGTCAGGGCTTTTCGTGATTTTCAATTACAGCATGTCGGTGGCATTTTAACCGAAACTATAGTTGACAATTTAGAAGATATGAATCCCAAAGCCGTATGGTTTATGGTAAATTCAAAATCATACGACCTTGCAGTTACGGAAGATCACACCGAAATTGATGGTCGTTTCCATCATATAACTTATGCTTGTAACAGCCGTGAGGAAGTACTGATTGCTGCTGATATTTGTTTGGAAAATAATATTTTTATTGAAACAGGACCACATAAACATACGATACAGCAAACATTTTTTCTGTATGTGTACGAACCTGGTGGTAATCGTGTTGAAATCGCTAATACAACTGCAAGGCTTATTACTGATCCCGATTATGAAACGGTAGTATGGACGCAGGAAGAAAGAAAAAAAGGCCAGGCGTGGGGGCTTGGCACTGTGCCCAGCTTTCACAGCAAAGGAACACCAATGCCAGAAGATTTAATTTAAAAAGAATATGAAAAAAAAAATTTTAGTTATTGGAGCCCACTCCGTCGATTTTGTTTGGAGAGCTGCAGGCACCATTGCCAAAGCCATTGAAGAAGGTGCAGAAACATTGGTTATTTGTTTGTCTTATGGAGAACGTGGTGAATCCGGAGAGTTATGGAAAGAAGATCCAAAACGCAGCGTGGAAAGTGTAAAAATTATACGTCAGGAACAGGCACAGAAAGCAGCGGATATATTGGGTACACCTATTCAATTT
>JBBRPX010000008.1:0-34485 GCA_038227505.1 Chitinophagales bacterium | reverse complement strand
GAAGAAGATGGATGGTTTTTTGTTTTCTCTTCAATGAGTTTTTTATCTGCATCTACCACAGTGATAAACCATTTGTTTTCTACCGCATTTTCTGTTAAGTATTCTATGAGTACAGATGCCGATTTACCGGCACCAAAAAGATGGATGTTTTTCAATTGATTTTTTTTGCAAGATAGGGAAAGTGGTGCAGTGGGCAGTGGGCAGTGGCAGTGGCAGTGGCAGTGGCAGTGGCAGTGAAATTTTTGGAGGTGCAAGTTATTAGAATCTTACTGAATTATAATTGTCTTCAACCTTAGTAGAATGAAAAACAATCATAATTAGGTGACGCCTGCGGCAACGATATAACACAATAAAAGTTGAAAAAAGATTATTAGTTGAAAAGCGGCGGGATAGAAATGGAAAGCCCGGAATGAGGGAACGACGAAGGAGTGAACCGAAATGAGGACTTGTAATGAATAGCCCGAACTACTGTTGAAAAAAGATATAATGATTAGCGCCCCAAAAGAAGAAAAAACGGAAGAAAAAACCTTATCCACACTCCTGAAAATTATGTGTAAAACAATCATAAAAAACACTCTTTTTCAAGCGGAAAAGCAGTTATAAATCGGTACTTTCGCAGACATCAGAAATATATGGACAACAACGAAATAAACGACGGAGAATTAAACGAACAAAACAACTCAGGCAATGCCAACAACAGAGGTAAGATTATACCTGTTGTAATTGAAGAACAGATGAAAACTTTTTACATTGACTACTCCATGAGTGTAATTGTAGGAAGGGCTTTGCCCGATGTTCGTGATGGTTTAAAACCGGTACACAGAAGAGTGCTTTTCGGCATGAATGAACTGAACAATGCCAGTAACAAACCTTATAAAAAATCGGCCCGTATTGTGGGGGAAGTAATGGGTAAATTTCACCCACATGGTGATGCGTCAATATACGATACGATGGTACGTATGGCGCAGCAGTGGAGTATGCGTTACACTATGATTGACGGGCAGGGAAACTTTGGTAGCCAGGATGGTGATGAGCCCGCAGCTATGCGTTATACAGAGGTGCGTATGCAAAAGTTTACCGAGGCAATGATGGATGATATTGATAAAGAAACAGTAGACTTTCAATTGAATTTTGATGATAGTTTGAAAGAGCCAACAGTACTTCCTTCAAAAATTCCGCAATTGCTGGTAAATGGTGCAAGCGGTATTGCTGTTGGTATGGCAACGAATATGATGCCTCATAACCTTACAGAAGTTATTGATGGATGTATTGCATACATTGAAAACAATGATATAGATATTGAAGATTTAATTAAAATAGTAAAAGCGCCGGATTTTCCTACAGGTGGAATTATTTACGGTTACGAAGGAGTTAAAGCAGGTTTGCTTACAGGGCGTGGGAGAGTGGTCTTAAGAGGGAAAACGAATATAGAAACAGACGCTAGAGGCAGGGAAAAAATAATTATTACAGAAGTACCTTACCAGGTAAATAGAGATGCGCTTACGGCTAAAATTGGTGAGTTGGTGAGCGAAAAAATTGTGGAAGGAATAAGTGATGTAAACAATGAAAGTAACAGTAAGGAAGGAACAAGAATTGTTGTTGAATTAAAAAAAGATGCAGTAGCGCAGGTGGTGATAAACCATTTGTTTAAGCATTCTGAATTGCAAACATCTTACGGAGTAAATAATGTTGCGCTGGTTAATGGCCGACCAAAAATATTAAATGTAAAAGATCTTATTTCAGAATTTATTGCATTCAGGCATCAGGTTGTAACAAGAAGAACAGAATTTGAATTGCGCAAAGCAAAAGAGCGTGCACATATTTTAGAAGGATTTATAATAGCACTTGATAACCTGGATGCAGTAATAAAGTTAATTAGAGAAAGTGCTACACCAAATATAGCTCAGGAAGGTTTGATGAGTAATTTTGGCATGAGTGAGATACAGGCAAAAGCAGTGTTGGAACTGCGTTTGCAGCGTCTTACGGGGATGGAAATTGATAAGATCAGAGAAGAGTATGCAGAAATTATGGCGTTGATAGGAAGGTTGGAAGAAATACTGGCAAGTAAAGAGCTTCGTTTTGAAATTATAAAAACGGAATTGCTCGATGTGAAAGCAAGGTTTGGCGATGAAAGAAAAAGTGAAATTGAATATGCGGATGATGAAGTTAATATGCTTGACTTTATTGTGGAAGAAGATGTGGTTGTTACTATTTCGCACATGGGTTACATAAAGCGAACATCTGTAACAGAATACCGCCAACAACGCCGTGGTGGCCGCGGTGCAAAAGGTAGCAGTACCCGACAAGAGGATTATATTGAGAAATTATTTGTAGCAAGTACGCACCATACATTGATGTTCTTCACTGAAAAAGGAAGGTGCTTTTGGTTGAAAGTTTACCAGATACCGGAAGGAGAAAAAACGAACAAAGGACGTGCTTTGCAAAATATGATACAGATACCTGCAGATGATAAAGTAAGAGCAATTATTGATGTGAAGAATTTTGATGATGAAGATTATTTAAAAAATCATTACATCGTTTTATGTACCAAACATGGTATTATTAAAAAGACGGATTTGAAAGATTTTAGCCGACCACGCCAGGGCGGAATAAATGCCATCAATATTAGAGAAGGAGATGAATTAATACAGGCAAGCATGACGGATGGTAACTGTGAAATAATGATGGCTGTAAAGAGTGGTAGAGCAATCCGTTTTCCGGAGAGTAAAGTTAGAAGTACTGGCCGTGGAGGTATTGGTGTAAGCGGTATTGAAGTAGATGAAGCAACAGATGAAGTTATAGGAATGGTTTGCGTGAACAAAGAAGATAAAACAAGAACGGTGTTAGTGGTGAGTGAAAAAGGATATGGTAAGCGTACTTTTATGGATGACCCTGAAACCGGTGAAGCAAATTACAGAATTACGAACCGTGGTGGTAAAGGAGTACGTACCATAAAAATTACCGAAAAAACCGGTGGGCTTGCAGGTTTGCTTGATGTAGCAGAAACACAGGATTTAATGATTACCTGCGAAAGTGGAATTACAATCCGTATGGCGGTTAACAAAGTAAGTGAGCAAAGCCGAGCTACACAAGGTGTGAAACTAATTCGTATAGATGAGAATGATAAAATTGCTGCTATTACGCAAATTGATGAGCAGGAAGAAACGGAAGAGATTTTAGAAGGAGCTGTTACAAACGAAACAATTACAGAAGTTGGTGGATTGACTACAATAAATTCTGTAGAAAATGAAGTGGAACCAGATGATTCTACTGATAAAGATGAAATTGATGAAGAAGAAAGTGATGTTAAAAAACCGGATTAAAAATCGAATTGTTTTTTTGAAAATAATGACTGCTCGAAAGGGTGGTCATTTTTTTTATCATTGAAAATCTGGTATTACAGTTAGAAAATGTTTTTAAACAGATTTACATAGGATTCCATAACAAATGAGTAGCTATCAATAATATTTTATTAACATAAAAGTTAGTTATAGGTTGAGGAATCTCGCTTAAAAGGTGCGGATTTATTTCAGAGCGAATTTTTGTGCGTGGCAAAATCTCGCACCTTTTAAGCGTCCTCTGCGTAGTTTACGGAGCAATACTAAAGAGAAATTCCTGAAACTATAACCAATATTATGTTATTCAGGTTAGCAGTGGGCGGGGCTGTTTCGTAGAGTTGTAGGGAACCAAAACCGCATGAAGGGAAGGGAAATAAGCATAGCCACTTTTGTCGCTTTTCTTTTAGCTGTTAAGCATTCTTAATTCTTTAAAATTTGTCGTAGGCGAGTTTTATTAAAACTATTAAAGTCGGTGAGACCCCTTTGTTGAGTATGAAGCGTAGTAGCTAATCCTTTAATCAGAAAAGGGGTCTCTGTGTCCTATCCAATTATTAAAAGTTGAATTTCTTCGCAATATTTTTCTATTAACTCAATTTCTTTTTTTACTTCTTCTTTACTATAAGAAGTAACTTTTCTTTTTTTCTTATAATTATCGAAAACTAATGATTCATCACAAGATTCAATCTCTCCCGCAGGTTGCAACACTTCGTGAGCCATTATATTTCTCGTTTTCAAGATTTGAAGAATTTCAGTTTGAAAATCAGGATTCCTTGCCTTGAAATCATTTTCATAGTTCCCGACGGTTTCAATAAAACAATTTGCCTTTCTTGTTAAGTCTGTGCGACTTAAAAAAATCTGCATAAATTCGGATTGCTTGCCTTTTTGAGCATAATACATTGACAAGAAAACGTCAATCATCTTCTCAAATATCGACGCTTCGTGCAAAATTTTACCACGAACAAAAATTGACTTTTCAACTCTTTCTTCCATTTTTCCCATTTCCCAATATAACATAATCTCCGCATCAATCTTCGCTAGGGCGGCGAAGGCTTTTCTTTTATATCTCCCGCAAAATATTTACTTAACATAAAAATTAGTTATAGGTGGCAGCTAAATTCCATCGTCTGCAAATTGTTGCGATTCTTTACACATAGCCAAGAGTGTTTAGCAAAGAATCGCAACAATTTGCAGACGACTATCCCAAAGGGATAAAATATAAGAGTATTTAGCAGAGACTATAACTCAATATTATGTTATTCAGGTTAGCCGTAGGGTGGCAGGGAAAAGTTAAATTTTATTTAAAAACTTTTCCCGTTGTGGGGTGGCTGATGTAGAGTAAGGGATTTAGTTTTTTCTTTAGCTGCGGAGCTTCTTAAAAACAAATATGCCGTAGGCGTGTTTCTATCTTTGCTAATCTATATTAGTAGTAATTTTTCCTTTCTCGAATGCATCATCAAGTATGATAGGTAAGACAGCACTGGCAAGATAACTGCCTTGTAGTTTAGAAAACAGAAATCCTCTTGATGTTCCTATAGAAATGTTTCGTATAATTTTATCTAAATTATTATCAATTTCATATACTTTTTTCCGGGTATTAATTTTACATATTTATCAAATGGTGTAATATTATATCCTATAAGTAGTATAATTTCTGCTAATTTAACTTCGGTCTCTTTATATGACATCTCAATTTCAACCCTTTGAATGATTAAGTTTTGTTCTGCAACCACTTGGCTAGTTATATAAATATTAAATTTAAACTCAATTTCATCTATGTTGTTAAGCTTTGGCCTTTGATGAATAGAAAACTCTACTAATTCTATCTTATCAATTTTATAAGAAAGTTTTTCTTTCATAAAGCATACTCTTTTCTGTTTTCAATTATGTTAGGTTGATTTATATTGTCCATCATTTCGGATAATCGCTTGGATTGAGGAATTGAATCAGAATTTTTGTCATAGTCGTTATTATACCCTGATGACAAATCTAATTTAATTGACTCAGTAATGGTAATAGTCCAATTTTTATCTATTTGGCTATAACTATCTATAGCCTCCATCTCATCAAGATTTCTATAACTTATCAAAGGAACTTTATCAAATGCTAGAGATAAGTCAACAAGTTTACTAATCTTATGATCAAAATCTCCATTAAGGATTTGTGAGATATAGCCTTTTGTTACACCCAATTTATCTGCTAGCTGTCTTTTATTCAAACTGTTTTTTTTACGATAGTCCTCAATCATATTAAATAAGTTCAATTGAATTTCTGTTAACCAATACTCTCTACTTTTTATTAATTCGCTTCTTTCCATTATCAATCTCTTTGACTGTTTCTAAATATTGTTTGGTTTTAGCCTTAAATATACGTTCATCGGCGTCTTGACTATTTTTATACCCTCCATAAACAACTAATTTCTTTGAAGGTAATTGGATAGCCCAAACCCTTAAATGGTCACTCTTAAATTCATATTCAGTAGTGCCGTTACTATTCCCATATTTACGCAATTTAGTTTTAGGTAAAGAGTTGCCGTTAGCGGCGTACTCTATATACTTTAGTATATTTTTAAATTCACTTAAATAGTTCTTAGATAATTTATTTTCATAGGTTGTTAAGATGCCTTCGCCATCAATAATTAATTCTTCAACAAGTTCTCTTGCATTGATTGCTGTAATCTTTGCTGAGTCAAATTTAGGCATAAAGTTTAGTTGTAACTAAACTTTTTTATAAGTTTAGTATATTTTTGTATAAATATAATTAAACCTTGAACAAAATATACCCCTTAATTTATTTAATAACACGTTGCTGCGCCTGCGGCAACACGCTATACCTGATCTCCACGGTGGCAAGGGAAAGAAAAAACTAAATCCATGTGGGTTTGTTTAACATAATATTAATTATAGGATAATAATTAAACTCAAAATTTCATAGCTATTTTATGCATTAATCTATATCGCTTTACAAAGGCTATCTTCGCAAAATGAATATATCAGAATCGAACTTGCAGCAATATCTTGACAGATTAAAGATAAAATCGCTGAATGAAATGCAAACTTCAACCATTGATGCGGTTGAAAAGAATAATCAAACTGTTTTATTATCTGCCACGGGCTCAGGAAAAACCTTGGCTTTTTTGTTACCGATCATAAATTCTTTAGATTCAGACATAAGGAAAGTTCAAGCTTTAATTTTAGTCCCAAGCCGTGAACTTGCTTTACAGATTGAATCGGTTTTAAAACAAATGCAGACCGGATTTAAGATTACCGCCTGTTATGGCGGGCATAAAAGAGAAATTGAAGAAAATAATCTCGTACAGCCGCCTGCAATCATTATAGGAACTGCAGGTCGTATGGCCGATCATATTAGAAGGAATAATATCGATACAGAATTTATTAAATTTTTGGTACTTGATGAATTTGACAAAAGCCTTGAGCTTGGTTTTATAGAAGAAATGCAGTTTATTCTTGGATCCTTGCCAAATGTTGAAAAAAGGATGCTTACTTCTGCAACTAATACAGTTGATATTCCACCTTTTGTAAAAATGCGTGAGCCGGTTACATTAAATTTTCTACCAGAAAATCCTACGGAAAATGAAAGTCTCAGGATAAATACCTTGCTGAGCGACGATAAAGATAAATTACAAACGCTTTTGCAATTGGTATGCTACTGCAATAATACTTCTACCATCATCTTCTGTAACCACAGAGATGCTGTTGAAAGGACAAGTGAATTTTTAGCAGATCAGGGTATTGTAAATGTTTTTTATCATGGCGGTATGGAGCAGTTAGATCGTGAAGTTGCTTTGACAAAATTTAGAAATACTACGTCCAATATTTTGGTAACAACTGACCTTGCCAGTCGTGGGCTTGATATTGCTGATATTAGAAACATTGTGCACTATCATTTGCCGCATGTGGAAGCAGAATTTACACACCGCAATGGCCGTACTGCACGTATGAATGCAACAGGCAACGTTTATGTAATTTGGAGTGAAGACGAAAAACTTCCCGCTTATATAACCGCTGATGCAGTAACATTTGAATTACCTGAAAAACTTTCATTACCTGAAAAGCCAAAATGGAGTACCTTATTTATTGATGCAGGTAAAAAAGACAAAATAAATAAGATTGATATCGTTGGTTTCTTATCGCATGTTTGTCATCTTAAAAAAGACGAGATTGGCTTAATTGAAGTAAAGGATTTTACGGCGTTTGCTGCTGTTAGAAAATCTAAAATTGGTAATGTGGTAGAGCTAGCAAAAGATGAGAGAATAAAAAATAAGAAAGTAAAAATTGCAGTGGCTAAATAATGAGGTTTTGAATGGTCAATGGTGAATAGGTAATGACAAGGTGTTAACAAATCAGAATTCACTATTCACTATTCACCTTTCACATTTAAAATCCCGGCCCACCCATTATTCTCATCCCTCCACCTTGCCCCATGGGCATTGCCGCACCAGCTTTGCTACCATCAAATTTACTAAAACGGAAAACGAAACTAAGCATAAAATAACGCTGTAGTCTGTTTGTTCTTGTATCTGTTATAGAATAAGCAGTAACGGATCTGTTTACGGCTATGTTTTCATTTAACAGATCAAATGCCTGTAGTTTTAAAGATGCATTTTTCTTTTTTAGCAATTGCTTTTCTAACGTTGCGTTAATTATCAAAGGGTTTGCAATTACATTATTTGCATAACCGTTGTTGATTGTTTTTTCAAGATCGTAACTTAATATAAAATCATGTTTAAAGAAAAGCCTGGACGAATGTGTTAGGTTAAAAACTTTAATGCTGCTATTTGCAGTTGGCGTAAGCGACGCCTTGTTATCATTTAAAGTAAGATTAAAGCCAGCACTTGTTTCAAGCCATTTTTTTAATTTATAATCAGTTGACAAACGTTGTGAAACAATCCAGTTGCGACTTGTATTTTTTTCAAAATTTAAAAAAGATATGTAGTTGTTATAATTTATAGTTCCTCCATAATTAAAAACATATTTTCTGTTTTTAATTGGTTTAGAATAGGTATAAAAAGCATTTGCATTATAATAACCATTTGTGTTTAGATATCGGGTCTCTTGTAATCCAAACCCTTTTTGTAAAACATTATTTACAATTTTATCTTTTACAAAAGCGAAACTTACGTTACTGAAAAAAACATTGCCGCTAATGAAATCAAAATTATTAAAACGCATGCTAAATGTATTTGTAAACTCAGGTCTTAAATCAGGATTCCCTAAAACTATATTTTGGCGGTTAGAAAAATCATAAATGGGCTGCAGTTGCTGGTACGTTGGCTGGTTTGTGTTTCCGTTATAATTTACATTAAATGATTTGCTTTTAGAGAAATTATAAGCAAGTCTCACTACAGGAAAATAGTTCACAATATTTTGTTTGAAGTTCAATTTGGCACCACTAAAAGAGTTGCTTTCAATTGTTGCAGCTTGAACTGCGAAACCGATGGAATAATTGTATTTTTTTTCTGTGGTTCTAAAGTTTAAGCCAAAACGATTGGTAGTATAAATATTCTCATAGATATTGGATAAACTATCAATCATTGTTTTCCCGGTATTTTTTACATCAAAAGTTTCTTTGTCGTTTCCTATAAATCTTTTATTGTAAGCATAATTAAATTCTAACGCTCGTTTTTTAGAAAGCTGCTCATTAAAAGATCCACTGATGCCATAATTGTGATTTTTATTATCCTGAGTTACATTTTGGTTGATGATAGAATTAAAAACCGGAGATCCATTGTTATAAAATAAGGTTGAATTTACAATGTCGTCATTAGCATCTGTAGCAGATTGGCCCGCATTTAAATTGACAGAAAGTGTTCGGCCCTTTTTTTTAAAACGGTGATTAAATAATAGATTCCCGGTAAAATTTGGTGTTGATGATGAGTTATTATCTGAGTTAAAACCTTGATTTCTTACACCCCCTTTTGTATCAAAATAAGTAAAGTTCGTTTGATAGGAATCGCTCAGTTTTTTATACGTAACGCCAGGGTTAAACTTTATATAATTAAAGGAATCTATTTTATATTCAACATTAAAAGAAAAACGGTGGTTGTCCGTTACAGAATAATCACTGGTTTTTTGTTGGTTGGTTTGTACACTATCTTTCTGTATATTTTGCTGGTTGATGTCGTTTAAAACAGTGTTGTTTTTTTCTGAAAAACTGTAACTTCCGTACAGCGTTAGTTTTGTCGAAAGATCTTCTCTGTAATTAAACCCTAATGTTTTAGTAACCCCTACTCCATCGCTGTTACCAAAACCGGCAAAAGGTGACCCTGCACCGCCTCCAAAGCTTCTCACCATGCCACCTGCAATAGCGCCCATACCACCGGGTATTCTTGAAAAATCAAAAAGATTGGCATTGGTATTATTTAGATTTCCTGTAACGGATATTTGCTGGCTGTTATTAAAACGATTTAAATTTAACGATGTTAAATATCTTTTATCTGTTCCTGCACCTGCAGTTACGTTTCCAAAATAGCCCTTGTTTTTATCTTTCTTTAGCTGAATGTTTAGGGTTTTTGTAGGGTCACCATCTTTAACTCCGGTAAATGCTGACTGGTCTCCATAATCATCAACAATTTGAATTTTGTCTACCATATCTGCATTCAATTGTCGGGTTGCAGTTTTTACATCTCCCCCAAAAAATTCTTTGCCATTTACTTTTACTTTTGTTACTTCTTTACCCTGCGCAGTTATTTTGCCATCTTTATCGACTTCTACGCCGGGTAATTTTTTTAGTACCTCTTCCACATTGTCATTTTTACGAAACATGGTACTGTCTATTTTGTAGGAAACGGTATCTTCTTTAATTTGAATTTTAGAAGATTCAATTGTAACTGTTTCCAATGTATTATCACCAGGCGACATAATGACTTCGCTGTTTACAACTTCGCCAGTTGCATTTGTAAAATCGTAAATGTCTGCAAATTTTTTATAGCCAATATAGGATACTGAAATTACTGCTTTTTTTGCGGCAACTTTATTAAAGATGTATAAACCTTTTTCGTTGGTGACTGTTTTAAAAGTATCTTTTAAGCCAACATAATAAAGCGAAACTGATGCTTTGTTTAGATTTTTTCCATCTTCAGTTCTAATAGTACCTTTTACAGATATTGTTTGTTGAGCATTTACGCTTAAAATTGAGATAATAGTAAACAGTGTAAAAATAATTTTCATAATGTCGTTTGTTGTGCTATATATTATGCGCAAAACTAAGCATACGTAATTTATCGTAGATACCGCTTGTCACATATTTTTTTTATATGAAAAAGATTGACCTCGTCACTAATAAGTTGGAGAAAGACTAGCATTAAAAATATGCTCAATTTATTTTATTAAAATGCTTAACGAAATTTAAAACCTGCTCATTAAAAACTTCGCCTTCGTTAAATAAAATATTCATTTTTATTGGAAGAGCATAAATGGGGAAATCTGCTAACTCTTTTTCAAATTTTTTTAATCTTACAGCATCTTTTTCTGTGGTAAGAATTAATTTATTTGACGACTTTATTTTGTCGAATTGTTTTAAAATATCTTTTAAATCTGTACTGGAAAAAATATGATGGTCAGGGTAATGAAGCATATCAAAACTATGTACGGTTTCAGCCAAAAAAGTTTGCATTGGTTTTGGATTGGCTATTCCAGCTATAAGTAAAAGATCACTGCTCGTATTTATATGAAATATTTTTTTATTAAAAATATGATAAGGCTCCGCATATAATATTTCAGAAAAAAACAACTGCTGCTGTGGTAATAAATTCAATTCATTTGTAATTGTTTCTTTTTCGTTTTCGTCAATGCCTGTTTTACATTTTGTGACAATTATTATTTCTGCCCGCTTACTGCTTCTTTTTACATCTCTCAAATCACCTGCAGGCATCATAAAATCTCGAGTATATAAATTTTTATATTCAGTTAATAAAATATTCAGTCCTGCCTTTACACTTCTATGCTGAAAAGCATCATCTAAAATGATTACTTCAGTTTTTGGTCTTTCATGCAATATTTGTGGGATTGCTTCAAAACGTTCCTCCCCTACTGCTACTGTAACTTTTGGGAATTTTTCGTGAAATTGCATTGGTTCATCGCCAATCTCTAAAGCGGTAGTTTGAGCGTTTGCAATGGCAAAACCTTTAGTTTTTCTTTTATAACCTCTGCTTAAAGTAGCAGTTTCGTACTTTTCCTGAAAAATTTCAATCAGGTATTCCGTCATAGGCGTTTTGCCAGTGCCACCAACCGCTAAATTACCAACGCAAATTAAAGGGAAATTAAAAGATGATGAACGGAGGATTTTTTTATCAAATAAATAATTACGAAACATGATGACAGCACCATAAATTAGTGAGAATGGAAACAAAAAATACCTAAAACTTTTAAGCAAATTACAAATTTTTAAAACTGAAAAATACGATCAGGTGTTATGCAAATATCCATTTTTTTATCAAACTCATTTATATCATCAATTACAACTTCGCTAAAAAAGCTGAATCCAACTCTTAGCATTTTCGGGTTACAATCATTTATCAATTTATCGTAAAATCCTTTGCCATAGCCAACTCTGTAACCATCAACATTAAAACCAATTAAAGGCAACAACATTAAGTCAATAATGGATGGTGAAACAGGTGTACCATTTGTTGGTTCACTAATTTGGTATTCATTTACCTCAAAAATTGTATCTTCTTTAGTAGCAACTGGCATTAAACTGTTTCCTCTAAAATTTGTTACCGGGTATATTAAAGTGGCAGCCGGATTTTTAAAAAAACAATATTCTTCTATTAAGATCGGGTTGTACTCATTGTACTTTTCTATAGGCGAAAAGCTCATGATGTTATCGGGTATATCTACGTGCAGACTTTGAAATTGTATCAATAACAGATCCTCAAGACGATCTTTTTCACCCGGTGAGAGATCAATTCGTTTCTGTTTGTAGGCTCTTCTAATTGCAGATTTGGTCATTTTTAAATAAAATTCATGAACATTTGTAGGTAAGGTAACTGCGACAAAATATTGCAGACATTTTTAAATAAACACTGCGCCTGTGCGTGAGGGATAGTAGCGGAAATACTTTTTTGTTGCATTTGAACAAAAAAGATTGTAGCGAATAGCCCGACCCGGCGGGGCACGCCCTAATTGTTCTTTAGCGTTTAACGCTCATTCATTCCTTTAATAAAATCACTTACCAAATAACTTATGAGTTTTCCGGTAGTTTCATCTTTTCTACCATCAGCCAATTGTGTAGCGCCCTCACAAATATGTAAATACGCTGCTTTTGAATGCCGTGCTGCATAAGTAATAAATTGTCGGGCTAAAAGCAAACTTATTCCTGATGGAGATTGTGCACTGCAAAGTGCATGTTGTATGCAATCCACATCCAGTTCAACACCGGTAAAATTATCATTTGTGAAATCTACAGCTTGCCCTACTGCCTGTATAAAATTTTTCTTTTCTCTTAAAAAAATATCTTCATACGATGTGTATTGTATAAATGGATTTGACAACACATCTACCAAAACATTTTGAGAAATATAATTCTCCTGCAGTCCAACGATGCTGTACTTGCCCAAATACCCATCTGATTCTGCGTATCTAAAACCATTTCCGCTGTGCCTGCCTTCCATGCTTCTATAATCTGAATGGGCATCTAAATTAATGGCATTCATTTGTGCGATTGGTAACATCCCGTTTTTTAAAAGTCCTTTAGCGGTACCTTTTAATAATGGGTAAGCATTGTTGTGCCCACCACCAATTACCACGGGGATTTTTCCAGATGCTGCAATTATTTTTACAATACTTTCTACTTCATCGTCAATCGTATTTACTGCGTGTCGATAAGCATCTATTTTTTCTTCTTCATTATAAGCATTGTTTTCTATGAGGTACTTTATATCGCCAAAATCAAAATGCCCCAACAGCAAAACATCTTCACCACTGCAAAAATCGTTGCTTTGTATATTTAAGAAAGCATGTAAAAATGGGTACCAATTTGAGTCTGCCCCGCCGGTACCGTAATTTGCTTTTACGCCAACATCTTCGGGAATACCAACCAACACATACTTTGCAGTACTGTTTTGTAACACTTCGGGCCATTCTCCTTTATTTAAATATTGAATGCGCTCACCAAGTTTAGTTTCAAAACGTCGTTGTTTTGTGAGGGAAATAATATCTTTTTTACCGTAAAATTTAAAGTGTTTCATTTGTTGGTTTTATGGCGGATGAATTAAATAATATTCAAAAATTTAAAAATAAAATGATGTTATTAAAGATCATTTTTTAAACCCATTTACCTTTTAACATTACGCTCTCAATGTTATTGGTGCTAAAGCTATAAAACAAATAAGCAATTGAAGGTATTTTTTTAGTGAGAATAATATCTGCTCTTTTACCTATCATTATCGAGCCTGTTTCATCTTCGCAATTCATTGCGTAAGCTCCGTTAATAGTTGCGGCGTTTATCACTTCGTCGGGAAGCATTTTCATTTGTATACAACTAAGCGCTGTTACAAAATTCATGTTGCCAGATGGCGAGGATCCAGGATTATAATCTGATGCCAAAGTTACTGCGGCTCCGGCTTTTATCAACTGTCGGGCGGGTTGATATGGCATTCTTAAAAAAAATGCTGCTGTTGGTAATAGTGTACAGCAGCCTTTATAATTGCCTAGCAATGAAATTTCCTCCTGGGTCAGCGTTTCTAAATGGTCAAGAGAAAGTGCATTGTTTTTTATTCCTTTTTCTATAGCGCCAATACTGTTTAATTGGTTCACATGCAACTTTGGTTGCAAACCCACAGCAGCACCTGCAATACAAATTTCCTCCATTTCCTCAGGCGAAAAAAAGCCCGTTTCACAAAATACATCTATAAAATCTGCCAGCTTTTCTTTTGCAATAATTGGCAACATTTCGTTTATAATACAATCAATATAACCTCTGTGATTTTCTTTAAATTCGGCAGGGTAAGCATGTGCAGCAAGGAAAGTAGCTTTAATTAAAAGATCTGAATTTTCTTTTAATCGTTTAATTACACGCAGCATTTTAATTTCACCTTCAACAGATAATCCATATCCACTTTTTATTTCAACAGTGCCGGTTCCAAGCAGTGCAATTTCTTTTAATCGTGCCATTGCTGTAACAAACAATTCTTCTTCGGAAGTTTCATTTAATTTTTTTGCAGAATTTAAAATACCACCTCCTTTTGCTGTAATTTTTGTATAGCTTTCACCATTTATTTTAGCCACAAATTCATTTTCTCTACTGCCCGCAAATACAAGGTGGGTGTGGCTGTCGCACCAACATGGCAAAATAAATTGTCCACTTACATCTATAATATTTTTAGGGAGTTTAGGAATATTTATTTCCAGTTCAAACATGGCACCAAAGTCGGTAATAATACCATCTTTGATTAACAAAAAAGCATCTTCCAAAATAGGTAATTCTGCCAAATCAGCTCCTCTTACTAGCGTATTAGAAATGCTTACATTAACAAGTTGAGCAATATTTATAAAAAGAGTTTCATCGTGCATGGTTGCTATAATTGGTTATAGATATTTTTACTAAAAAATTCCAGCTCAGGATCCCTAGCTCCCATTAAAAGTAAAACACAATCGTCTGTAAGGTGAGATCTTAATTGCTCCAATAAATTATTTCTATCCTCTATAAAAAATGCTTTTTTACCTAACTTACTAATTTCAATTATTAAATCATTGGCAGAAATATCTTTTATTGCTGTTCCGCCGGCATAAAAAATTTCACTCATCCAAATTTCATCGTTAGGTCGAAGTGCATCAGCAATTTCATGTATAAAATCGTTTTTTAAAAACCTTGTTGGTCCGTAACCATGTGGTTGAAACCATGCTATTACTTTTGGCGCTATTGGCTGGCATGCTCTTATAGATGCTGCACATTTTGCCGGATTATGCGCATAGTCATCAATAACTTTTACGCCATTTTTCTCACCCAATAATTGGTGCCTTCTGTAAATACCTTCATATGCTGCTAACCCTTTAGCAGACTGTTTTAACGGAATGCCAATAAGGTTTGCAACCGTTGCTGCAGCTAAAGCATTTTCCATATTGTGCTTGCCAATCGTTGTTAAATGAAATGGAATTTCGTTTATTTTGAAATTTATATTCATTCCGCTTTGAACGAGTTCTGTAGCTTTAAACCCTGCATCATTTATATCTGATGAAAAATTATTTGCTAAATTTTGAGAAAGCATTTTTGTTAATTTGTTAGAAGCATTGACAACAAATTTGCCGGTTGTATTTCCTTTAAAAGTAGAAAATATATCCATCAGCTCTTCAATTTCCTGGTGGTCTTTATCAATGTTTAACAGCAAACCAATTTCAGGATGGTATTTTACAATGGAGCCATCGCTTTCGTCGGCTTCAATAATGAGCCATTCCCCTTCGCCAACTTTTGCATTTCCAATTTTGCCTTGCTTTATTAAACTCACCAAACCTGCACCACTTATAATACTGGGCTCGTATCCTGCAGTTTCTAATATTTGAAAAAGCATGCCACCGGTTGTGCTTTTACCGGATGTGCCTCCCACTGCAATTGTTCTTTTTGTAATAGCAATTAAAGCAAGTAAATCGCTTCTTTTTATAATTGGAATCTTTAGTTCTTTCGCCAATATAACTTCAGGCACTGTATCTTCTACTGCCGTAGAAACGATTATTAATTGAACTTTTTTGTTTATACCTGTTCCATTTTGTGGGTAACACAATATCCCCTCAGCTTCTAATTTTTGTTGGGTTTCGTTGTCGGCATCTGCTGCAAAATAGCGATCACTACCACTAATAATTTTCCCTCTCCCCGCAAGAAATTGGGCAAGTGCGCTCATCCCCGATCCTGCAATTCCTATAAAAAAAATATTTTGAATTCCGTTTAACGAGGTAATTTTTTCCACTTTTAAAACTTTAAAATGCTAATGTATGCTTATAATCTAACCAAGTTTTTAATAAAGAATTTCAAGCATTTTTAAATAATCATATTGCTCTTCTTCGTGCATTAAATTTATTGCTTTTTTTATTTTTTTAATTTGCGAAAAGTAAATGTTTTGCAATGCCGTATTCTTGCTTAGGTTTAAGTTGAGTTCGCTTATTTTTTCACAAATGTGCAATAATACATCAGGCTCAGTAGTGCTGCTATTACTGTATTTTATGTATTTGTTTGCTATTCTTACAATTTTGCGAATTGTTTTTTTTGCGAAATATAATTGGGTTTTATTTACAGTTAAAAAAAGCTCATCCAATATTTCTTTAACACCTGCTACATAAGATTTTTCATCATGCTCCTCAAAAAGTAAATAAGTCAGCAACTCCTTGTTTTCTTTTTTAAATTTTGTAAGTTTTAAGCATAGTTCTAGCAATATTGTTGGAGGTGCGTTTTCAAGTTCTTTTTTAATTTCTTTTAATGACGCCGTTTTCATTTTTCGTATTGATGAAATTTATATTGATGAAAAGTTTTCCCTTTGTTCCTCTTCTATGTAAGCGTTTACACATTTTTTTATATCAATAGAAACATTGTAAATAAAAGTAAACTGGTCAGTGACTGACTTTGTCTTAATAAAGGTTGCTTTTGTGGCGGTTTCAAAATTTCTTTGGGAAATTTCAGTCTTTCTAGTGTTTAACAGCAGCTCGGTTTCCGCTCTAAAATGTTCTGTTATATTTAAATTGACTTCACTTAAGGCATTAAATTGAATGCCATTGAGTTTATCAATTACAACCAGTAGATTTTTTGTTGTATTTTCTATAACCGGTAAAAAAATGGTTGATTTAAATATGGTTTTATTTTCAGTTAAATAAAAGGATAGGGCAGAAAAGTGAGAAGTTAAAATATGGTTTAAAACAACAAATCTATACAACTGTTCAACATTTTTTTGGAATCTTTTTGGTTCCGATAGCATTCTGTTAAATGCATCAGATACATTGGCTAAAGCAGTAAGTGCCTGCTGGCGAGATAGTTTTATTTCTTCTTTGTTTAAAATGATTTCTTTGGTATAGTTCACCGCAAGTCTATTAAAATATTCAATGTTTTTTTGAGTTACAGCATCCATGTATTTTTTTATAGTTGTATGCTCCCAAACAGGTACAAAAAATAAACTTGCTATAAATGCTATTGCAGACCCTATGCTGGTGTCCAGCAATCTGTCATACAATAAGTATGTTATTGAAGTAGGGTAAATTAAATGAAAAAAAATAACTAAATAGGGTGTCATTAATAGAACACTAATAAAATATTTTGTTCTGATAAACATGTAACACCCTGCCATTAAAACCACCATAATGATCATTAATGCGAGGTTATTTTTTACGATAAATAAAATTAGTATACCAATTACTACTCCTATAAAAGTCCCAATCAATCGATCCTTATTTCGGGATTTTGAAAGGCTGTATGCAGGTTTTAATATAACTATTATAGTAAGTAAAATCCAGTAATTGTGACCAATATTAAAGAGCAAAGAAATTAAATAGCCCACCAGTAAAGAAATGCCAACTCGTAAAGAATGCCTAAAAATATTTGAACTAAAGTTGAGGTTATTTAAAAATAAAACAGGATCAATAATTTTCGCTTCGTTAAAATTTTGGGTTGTTAATGCTGCTTCTTTGGTTTTACGATGACTCTTTTCGTAATGTGTATAATAATGAAGTCCGTTTATCTTTTCTGTAAGCCCTTTTATGTTGCTTAAAATTCTTCCAAGGCCAATAAAATCATTTAAGTTTTTTTCGGTCATGAAATTTTGTCTTAAATGTTCAAACTTTTTATTTATTAGTGTGAGATGATTGATTGATATGTCATTATCTTTTGATGCGTTGCCAACTGCAACAGCAATTGAAATTTCATGAAGTTCATCAGCTAATATTAATAATTGTTTACGATATTCTGCTAATATCCCCGTCTCATCAAATCTTTTATGAAGTACTTCATATTGCTGGTATGTACTCATAATGCTTTCAAACAGATCAGTTACATCTAAATAAATTTTTAATAATGACCGCCCCGCCTTTGTTGAGTTTTTTGTAATAGCTCTTGTTTTAAAAAGAATCTCGTTTAAAGCCTGCTGTTGAGTCTGTATTTGAATTTGCTGAGATAGCAACGATTTATATGTGCCGTCATAATCAGGATGGTCATTATAAAATGAAGCTCGTGTTTTCAAGTAATCCCCAACACTTCTAAGATATTCGCCGGAAAGTTGCTGAATAATTTTATAAGGCCTTATACTGTTTAGCGTAATGCTAAAAATTAAATACCAAATACCACCAACAATCAAATATCCTGCATGTAAAAAAATTGTTGAGCCTGTTAAAGGAGTTTGCATGCTGAGCACCATAATAAGCAATGCAGATAAACCAATAGAAGATACTCTTGAGTTATAAAGGCTCAGCATAGAAAACGCAAACCCAAAAGCAACAATGATCAAACCTGTTAAAAAATGAGAGGAAAGTGTAAAATTTGTAACAACAGAAACTATAGATATAACTAGTATGCAAAACATCATTCCATTTGCACGATGGTGAACTGGGCCGGCACTGTCGGTTATGCTAACACAAAGTGCGCCTGTTGATATTGCAACGCCAACTGGTAATTCGTTAAAATATCCAAACAAAAAAGCAGGTAGAACTATACCGAACGTCATTCTTAAACCTTCACTGAAAAACCTACCGTTAATAAAATTTAAATATGCTTTTGAATTTGTCATATTAAGGACCACTGAATATCTTCAAATTTATACTGCTTTTTAATAGCGAAACAATATAATTAGTTGATATTTTAAATGTTGGCACAGTTTTTAAAGTATTTGTGTTACTATACTAACTAAAAATTAAAAATAAATACCATGAAACAACTATCAATATTACTCTTAGCAACAATCGTTTTTGCTTCGTGTAAAAGAAAAGACACATTAGAAACAGATAAAAACATTGTAATAATGACTGATACCAGCAAAGCTGCAGGAAGCTATTTAAATGATACAGGTCTGGCTAAAAAGCCGGTTGCGGTGGCGCCTGTTGCAGCTGTACCTGCTCCAATAAAAAGAACTACTAGTACAAGGCGGCGTTCAAGCACGTCAACCTCTACAAATAATAATTCAACAGCTAACAATTCAGGCGGTGGAACTTACTCTACACAACCAACAAGAAGAAGAGGTATGAGTAAAGCAGCAAAAGGGGCAATTATTGGCGGTGTGGGTGGTGCTGTATTAGGAGGTGTAATTGGAAAGAATGTTAAAGGTGCAATAATAGGCGGTGCAGCAGGTGCAGCAGGTGGATATATTATCGGTAGAGGTAAAGATAGAAGAGATGGCAGAGTGCCTCATAAATAATCAATTATTGTTTCAATTTATAAAAATCCATTTCTTTGTATAGAAATGGATTTTTTCATAAAAAAAATAAATATATGTCAGCATGTAACTTTACAATACCGTTCACAAAATCGGTGACAGAAATATTGGAAAAAGCAAAAAAAACAGTAGAATCACAGGGAGGAAATTTTACGGGAGATGAATCCAAAGGCAATTTTGATGTAAGTATTTTTGGGAATACTGTTATTGGATCTTATTTAGTGAGTGGGCAAGACTTGAATATTGATATTACTGACAAGCCTTTTTTGGTGCCTTGTAATATGATTGAAAATTTTTTAAAAAGTCAATTGAATTAATTTGATCGAATTTTTTAAAAAATGCACTTAGTTGTAGGTGCATCTTTTTATTGCGTTTTAAACACTACTTTTACAATAGAAATTGGTTTGCCGTTATTAATTTAACAGCAATTAAAAGGGAATCCGGTGTAAATCCGGAGCTATCCCCGTAGCTGTAATGTCGTTTTATTTGGGTAAAAAGTCTAAACAAAAATACCACTGTTTAAAAAACGGGAAGGTTGTTTAGGTGCGACAAGCCAGAAGACCTGCCATTTTCAAAATGATCAAAGCTTTCGGGTGAAAGGCTGTAGATGTAACATATTGCTGCATTTGCATACGCCTGCTCATACGTAAGCTGTAATTTTAAAACAGCTTTTTTTGAAAATTTTAGTTTCCTATTTTTTAATTTTTATATTTTTTTTACCATGTTTTTGCATTGCACAAAAACATGACACACTTTCTGTAATAAAGATTAATGCCAGCAAGCCAAATACTGTCGTTTTAAGTAGTACACCTATACAAATATTAAATACCACTAATCCTTACTTAACCAATAGTGTCTCCGTTGCAGATGCTGTAAAACATTTTGCTGGTGTTAATGTAAAAGATTACGGTGGTATTGGTGGTTTAAAAACGATAGATGTAAGGAGCCTTGGCGCAACACACACAGGTTTTTTATACGATGGAATTGCAATATCAAGCGCACAAGCTGGTCTAATAGATTTTGGAAAATTTTCTTTGGATAATGTTTATCAAATAGAATTGCAAAATAGCGGACCTTCAGAAATACTTTCTACCGCTAGAGCATTTTCTTACAGCTCTTTACTAGTACTAAAAACAAAACTTGCAGCAGAAAAAATTTTTACAGAAAACAGGCTTGATGTAAAAATGCAAAAAGGTTCCTTTGGTTATGTAACACCATCGTTATTTATTCAAAAAAAAATAAATGAAATCTGTACTGCCAGCATAGGAGCTATGTACCGGAGTGCGGCTGGAGATTACCCTTTTAAATCTTACGAAATTAATAAGGCTCGTCAGCGAAGAACTAACTCAGATATTAAAGATTACAGAGTGGAGGCTGATGTAGCATGGAGTTTAAAGAATGAAAGTAAAATAAATTTTAAAAGTTATTTACATGATTCAAAACGAGAATTACCAGGTGCTATTGTATTTTTTAATACCTCCGGCAACCAGCGTTTAAATGATAGAGAATTTTTTTTACAGGCAAGCTGGAAAAAAAAATTATCTAAAATGGGTGAATTCTTAATCAGCACAAAATACCAAAAAGATAAAACCTATTATCTTGATCCCTCCTACCCCAATAATTTAGGTAGACTTGAAAATGAATTTCATCTGCAAGAATTGTATTTTTCTACCGTGTATGCATATAATATTTCAAAAGTATTTAAAGTTAGTTTTTCAGCTGATGTGATTAATAATAGACTTAATAGAACTGATATTTTTGCAAAAGACTTTCCGAAACCAAACAGAATTTCTTTATTAAATAATTTAGCTTTTAAATATAAAAGGAAACAGGTGGAATTTACAGGTAATCTTTTGGTAACAAATATTAATGAGAAAGTAACTTTAGGAATAGAGGCAAAAAAAATAACTGCTTTTTCAGAATCAATTGCTTTAATTTTTCAGCCAATTAAAAAACTGCCTTTAAGAAGTAGGTTTTTTTACAAGCATATTTTTAGAGCACCCACTTTTAACGAGTTGTACTATACAAATTTTGGTAATACTAACCTGCGACCGGAGTATGCAGACCAGTATAATATCGGACTTGCCTTTGAAAAAAACCGTTTCTACTTTTTAGATAAATTTTCGATTACTTCAGATGTGTATTATAATTACATAAAAGATAAAATCCTTGCTGTACCCCGTGCAAATCTATTTCAATGGTCTGCACAAAATATCGGAAAAACTTCCATAAAAGGTCTTGATTTTGCCCTGCATATTCATGTTAAAGAATGGAAAAAATTATTAGTTAAAACAGATTTAGCTTACACATTTCAACAGGCGCAGGATGTTACAAAGCAAGCATCACCATTGTATAAAACACAGCTGCCTTACACACCCAAACAAAGTGGCAGTGCTACTATTGGCTTACAATATAAAAAAGCATCTGTAAATTACAATTTGTTGTTTTCAACATTAAGATATAGAAACGGGGATCCTATTTTTGAAAATCTTTTACAACCCTGGAGCAGTACAGATTTCTCTTTTTCATATAATCTTAGAGAAAAATATCCTGCACAATACAAAATCATTTTTGAGCTTAATAATATATTTAACAAGCAATATGAAATTATTAAATTCTATCCTATGCCTTTAATTAATTATAGACTCACTTTACAACTTTCATTAAAAAATAAAACAAAATCAATATGAATTTAAAAAAAATAAGCAGCACGATAATAATTGCTGCAGTTACTTTTTCTTCCTGTAAAAAAACGGACGCACCGGTTATTTCACCGGTACAAAACGGACCTGCAATTGGTGAGTATATTTTAAGTGAGGGATCTTTTAATGCTAATGATACTAAATTATCTTTCTACGATAATAAGACCAGCATTATTACCGGTGATTTCTTTTTGCAGCAAAATCCAAGTGTTCCTCCGCTTGGTGGTGTAGGTAACGATATGATTATTTACGGCAGTAAATTATATGTTGTTATGAATGTATCTCAAAATGTAACTGTATTAAATGCTGGTGATGGTAAGCTGATTACCCGAATACCATTTAACGGTTCTACAAAACAACCAAGGTATGCTGTTGGTGCCCGTGGCAAAGTTTATGTGACTGCTTACGATAATACAGTGAGTGTAATTGATACCACAACGCTTGCTATTATTAAAACAATTATGGTAGGGGCAAATCCTGAAGGTATTGCGGCATCGGCAAATTATTTATATGTAGCTAACTCCGGCGGTCTCAATGCAATACCAGATTCTACCGTTTCATTAATTGACCTGAATACAGAAACAGAAATAAGGAAAATTAAGGTTGGTATAAATCCCAATAAAATTGAAATAAACACAGCGGGAAATGTATTTGTTAGTGCCTTTGGTACATTCACACCACCATATTTACCAGCATCTGTTTCGGTGATTAACGGAGCAGTAAATTTATCTTCAATAAATTTGGGTAGTAATTTTTCTTACTCTCACATTCGTATTGCCGGCGATATTGCTTACCTATTTAATAATTATGGTGGAACCGGTACTGCAAAAGTTTATAATACTGCTACAAATACTGTTGTGAGAAATGAATTTATAACTGACGCAACAATTGTAGAAACACCTTATGGAGTAAATATTGACGAACAAAATGGTGATGTGTATATTGCCGATGCTGTGAATTACAGTTCTGCTGGAAAGGTCACCTGTTTTACCAGCGCAGGGGTGAAGAAATTTTCTTTTTCAACTTCTCCTGGTGTAAATCCAAACAAGATTTTATTTAAAAGATAATTTCAATTATTGTAATCATAAGAATGTCCCGCTTTTAACGGGGCATTCTGTATTTTATTTATACCCGCATTAAATCTGGCTTCCATCTAATTATCGCTTTTTTAATTTCATCAGGTTTTGTATTTTCCAATAATGCTTTTTGTGTAAGGGTCAAAAATTCATCATCGCAGGCAAACCTTAAAGCTGCAATCTGGCTAAAGGATAGTTTGCCTAGAGTATCATCATACTTTTCTCCCGAAAATTGAAAATATCTTAAATAAAATTCAAGCCTCACAATTCTGTTTTGATTCCCCAATGCATAATGTTGCCTTAACATAATAGCAAGGTATAATATACAAAATGATAAAACAGAGAATATACTCCAAATTAATTTTTGTGGTTCATCAGTAAAGTATTTATAAATTCCTAATGCTATAAGAAAACACATCAGAGGTAAAAAAATAAAATGATGCGGTGCATAAAATCTCAGATGATTTTTATAGTTCTGTAAAGCCATATAAACATTTAAATTAAAAATTAGTGTGTAAAATATATAAAGAGCTTAAATAAATTTCCATTAAGTTAAGACGCAAAGTTTGACATGAAAATAATTTATTGAAAATCTGTGGAAGAAATTATTTTATAATTATTTATTTGCGGTATCAAATTTGTTTTGCAATATTACATTTAATCATTAAAACAACGAAATGAACAATTTATTTAAAACTCTTATTGCAGGCTATGGTGCAAAAAAATTAGGTGGTGGCTGTTTTTCAACTGTACTAATTTTTATTCTTATTTATTGGGCCTTAGGTACCTGCAATAAACAAACCAATACAAACAATAATACACAACAAAGAACTGGATATGTTCAGCATCAAATTATTGTAAACAGAAGCTAACTATTTTTTAAATTTTCTATTTTTTATAAGCCAGGCCGCAGCCTGGTAAAAGGATGTAGCCATCTTTACCAAACTATCATTTGTTTTGGTAATGGTGGCTGCTCCTGTCTTAAAATCAGGAATGTATTGGTTTATTTTTCTCACAGGAGACTGTATCAACAATTGATCACCTTTAATAAAGCCTAATCCCTGATAGGTACTGATAAATGCCTTTCGTTTATCTTTTGAGGTATTTAAAACATCCTGTCCAAAAAATTTTGAATTGTCACTAAAGCCGAGTAAACCCAAAATAGTTGGTGCAATATCGATTTGTGCAGTTAGGTCATTTATGAGTATAGGTGCAATATTTTTTGGTGAAAATATTAAAAGTGGAATATGGTAACCCGTTACTGGAAGTTGCACGCTCCCAGCGCTTCCGGCACAGTGATCAGCTACAATAACAAAAATGGTACTATCAAACCAAGGCTTTACTGCAGCCTCTTTTAAAAATTTATTGATGCTGTAATCTGTATATTTTACTGCGCCACTTCTCGATTGTGTGCTTGAAGGAATATCAATTCTTCCATCCGGATAAGTGAAAGGACGATGATTTGAGACTGTCATGATGTGGGTAAAAAACAATTTCTGCTGTTGATAATTTTTATCAAGTGTGTTTAATGCAAGCGTAAATTCATCTTCATCTGCGACACCCCAAATATTTTGATAATGTATGTCTGAAGGTTTTATAGCATTTCTGTCAATAACTTCATAACCATTTCCACTAAAAAAAGCCTGCATATTATCAAAATAACTGTAACCGCCATAAATAAACTGGGTTACATAGCCTTTGCTTTGAAATACTGAACCAATTGTAAACATGTTTGCATTATCCGGTCGCTTAATAATGCTTTGGCCAGGTACGGGAGGCAGCGATAAAGTTAATGCTTCCAACCCTCTTACTGTTCGTGTACCCGATGCGTAAAGGTTTGTAAAAAACATGCTTTTATCTGCAAGGGAATCTAAATACGGCGTTATATTTTCAGTACTTCCAAAATGTTTCATAAAACTCCCACTCAAACTTTCAACACTTATTAATACAACATTTAATTTCTTTTCGGCTTTGCCGGAAATTATTTTTCTTTCAATGTTATAAGGATCAGTTGTAGTGAAGACGCTGTTGCTGTCTCCAAGTTGCTCTCTAACAATTTTGAATGCTTCACTATCCGGAATGGTTTTATAAAACTTGTAAAAGTCTAAATCGTTGTTTTGAAAAGCAACGCCAAACTGATATATCCCGTTTCCTCCAAGCTCATTGGCAAATTCATTTTTACTAAAGTGGTGCCATTTTTCCTGCACCGAAAAATAAAAAATGATGGGCAAAGCCAATAACAACAATGCTTTCCATGTTCTTTGCTGTATGCTTTCGCAAAGGTATGCCCAACGTAAAATTATTTTTCTGAATGTAAAAAGTATAGAAAAAACTATAACAAAAAGTATCGTAACAATTAAATAAATCGGGTACGATTCTTTTATATTCCCAATAACTTCATTTGTATAAATAAGATAATCTACTGCTATAAAATTATATCGGGTCGAAAATTCTTCCCAAAAAAACCACTCGCTTACCGCATTAAAAATAATGAGCATTAAAGTAATGAGCAGCATAATGTTTATCAGAACAATTCTTATTTTAGCTCTTACCTCTACAGTTACAAATGCCAGTAACAAATACAAAACAAAACGAAAAATTATATAGTAAAGTAAAATCTTAAAAACCAGTGCATTAAATTCCTTTGGAATAATATTGGTAAATATCAATAATCCTATTACTGCTACAAATGCTCCAGTTACAAAAGGAATAATTTTTTTGCGGTAAATGATGTCATTTTGTAACCATACGTACATTACCAAAGGAATAATAACAAACAATGCAACTGAAACATCGTATAAAATTCCTATGAAAAATGAACCGACGTATTGCCCAAATTGCATGTGTGCATTTAGCCCGGATTGAAACATGAGCGCCAATCTGAGCAAAATAGAAACTGCTATAAAAATTATAAAAACCAAACCTGCAGGCACAAACTTTTTACTGAAAATATTAATCAACTTTACAAACTTTTAGGTTATGCTGAATTTCTTTTTCGTGGCAAGTTAACAACTTAAAAAATAGAACGTTTTAGTTGCCGTATAATATTAAAGAAGCCGGTTGTATTTTACAACCGGCTTTCAATTTTTAAATTCACTGTTTTTTAAGAATTTTCCTGCTTCTCTTCCATCCATTTATTTCTTCCCCAATTTTTTATAACATGTTTTTCGCTGTGGTAAGATGATCTAACTAATGGCCCACTCTCCACATAATCCAATCCCAACTCGTAACCTATTTCTCTGTATTCCGCAAATTCATCTGGATGAATAAATCTTTCTACAGGTAAATGTTTCTTTGTAGGCTGAAGATATTGTCCAATGGTAACAACATCTACCCCACTGTTGTACAAATCTTTTAAAGTTTGAACAACTTCTTCTTTTGCTTCGCCCAAACCTAACATGATGCCACTTTTAGTTCTCATACCACCTTCTTTCAATATTTTTAAAGTCTCCATGCTTTGCCAGTATTTGGCTTGTACACGAACTTGTTTGGTAAGTCTTTCGGTAGTTTCAATATTGTGACTTACTACGTGTGGCGCAGCATCAATTATTCTTTGAATATTGTGCCTTTCAGCTTTAAAGTCAGGGATGAGGGTTTCTAAGGTGGTATCTGGATTTAAGGCGTAAACTGCCTTAATAGTATTTTCCCAAATAATACTTCCACCATCTTTTAGTTCATCTCTGTCAACAGAGGTAATAACGGCATGTTTTACTTTCATTAAATGAATGGCTTCTGCAACTCTTTGCGGCTCGTCCCAATCCACCGCATCAGGCCTACCTGTAGCTACTGCACAAAAGCCGCAACTGCGTGTACAGATATTACCAAGAATCATAAAAGTAGCAGTGCCTGCGCCCCAACATTCACCCATGTTTGGGCAATTTCCACTTTCACAAATCGTATGAAGTTTATGGGTATCTACCAAATTTCTAACATGCTTATATTCTGCACCAATGGGAAGTTTTACTCGCAGCCAATTTGGTTTTTTTATTTTTTGTTCTTCTGTTGTTATATTGGAATCCATACTTAAATTATAATCTGTTTATTGGCAAAGATACTAACGATGCACTATTTTCTTTTGCCAAACATGATGCTTACGTATGCAGAAAAGAAAAACTTTTCGTGTTTGGTAAAGGCCATTTGAGGAATTGCTTTGCTATAAAATTCGGCGACCAAACCTACTTCAAGCGCATTAATCATTTCGTTGTATTTTCCGTAATCGAAACGTAAACCCGCTTTTGCATACGCACCAGGTGTTACTTTTAATTTATTAAAACCTGTTCCAAAATTTGGTCCGCTTATCGGGTCCTGAGTTAAAAATCTTGTACTGTCGTCTGCAAGACCTTTAAAAATTTGTGTTCCCGCACTATCATACCCAAGCAGATAAGGCCTCAGCAATCCAATACTTATTCCACCTCCTACATTCCCGCTTACGCTTACACCATTTTTATTGCCTTTGTTGCCTAATAAAAACTGTTGCTGCACACCCAATTTTACAGGATAAAAAAAATTGATCTTTCCGTAAATAAATGGGCCGGCATTACTGCTCTGGCTGAATTGTTTTTCTTCTTTAGGATGTTTTCTTTCAGAAATATCAAGTTGAAAAAGCAATGCTTTTTTCACAGATTGAGCTCTTCCGATTTCCAAAAAGGCACCATATCCATCAGTTGTAAGTTTAATTCCTCCCAAAACATGTTTGCTGTATGTTATTACACCTTCTTCCTCCTGCCTGGCTATTGCAGTAACTCTTTCTTTGCGTATTTCTTTTTTCTGTTCTTTTGCACTTTTTGTTCTTTCCTGCGCCATTATATTATTAGAAAAGCCCAAAATTAGAAGCGAAAAAAATATTTTATTCATATGGAATTTTTATCGGAGTAAATTTATACAAAATTATACTGTTAACACCCAGTATGTTGCAATTTAATTCTATCAAAATCAAAATAAAAACTTAAAGTATGACGGCAAATATTATTTATAAAGGTACACTTAGATGCGAAGCTATACATCTTCAAAGTGGCAGTATCATAGAAACGGATGCACCAACTGACAACCGTGGCAAAGGTGAACGATTTAGTCCTACTGATTTGTTGTGCGTTTCTCTTGGAACCTGCATAGCAACAACAATGGGCATTAAGGCAGATGATATGAGAATTGATCTTACAGAAACTACTGTTGAAGTGACCAAACACATGTTACCTGATCCTCGTAGAGTGGCAAAGATTGAAGTGACATTAAATATGCCGGCTCGATTGCTGTTAGATGAAAAAGATAAAATTATTTTAGAAAGAGTTGGAAATAATTGCCCCGTAACTAAAAGCCTTCACCCAGATATGGAAGTTTTAATTACTTATAATTGGTAAACTTATACAGCCGTCTCTTTTTTTAGAATACTATTACCTACAGCGCAATCAAGACATCTTTTGCTGTTACAATATTTATTTTTTAATTGAATAAGTGCCTGAGAATCGTATGCAGATTTATTATCGAGACCCAATGCTGAAAAGCCCTTTGTAATAAAATTCTGCTCAGGTAATAACTGCGTGGCCCACAACAAGGCTTTTTCTTTATAAGGTTCTGCATTATTATACCAACCATATGCATATAAAAATGGCAATACTGTATTTACAATTATGTTTTGAATCATCTGCTTCCCAATTGTTTTCTTTTTAATAACAGTTTCTTCGTCAAATACATAATGATAATGCCAGTAGTCGTTGGCAGTAACATCAAATAGCTTTTCTACGTCTTTTAAACGCTCGGTTTCTTTTATAATTGAAAATAAATGACTGCTGTTATGAATCAATACGGCTAATTGCGATAATCTAATAGTTGGAAAATTTGCGGGACGCATGCGTAAAAAATAAACAGGAATATGTGTTGGCTTAAAATCATATTTCTGTTGAAGAAACCGATATTCTTTTTGTAACATTACGGCATAATCATCTGTAAGTTCTTTGTTTAAAAGTCCGCCTTGGCCCATCAACAAAGCTTCCAATTGATGAAGTTGGTTTTTATGTTTAGCTAGTATGGTTAGCGGAACAGAAACTGCGATACTTTCAAAAGCATCGCTGTTAATTTTAATTCCAAAATTCTTTGCCAACAATTGCCAGAATATTTCTTCCCAATGGTTATTGTATTTTTTTAATTTTTCAGAAATAATGGCAGCTTTTTCCTGCAATCTCTCCACCATCAACCTATCCTTCCATGCAATAAAAGTAAATTCATTTACAATGCCAATTTGGTCTTCACATGGAATAAAATTACGGTTCATCATTAAGTTTTCATACTTATTTAGCAAAACGGAAGAAACTCTGCTGTTTAACTCAAGGGTAGGAATATCAACGTCTAATTCTCTATCGTTAACCCATACAATATGCAAAATCACATTGTTGTAATTACTGTCGCTGCTGTGTTTATGTTCACGCCATTCACTTGCATTAATGTGTATTTCTATACTTCCGGCAAGGATGGTATTGGCAATTTTTATTCTTGCATTTAAAAAATCAGGTCCTTGGTTTGTGTTGTGAAAACCCGGATGAATGATCTGTATTTCATCTCCTTTAACTGAAACTAAATTACTTTTATTGTAGTGCTGAAACTGCCAGATAAATTGTAGAAGCTGTTCGGTCATAAACGGAAAATAATAACTCAAATGTAATAAAATATATTACAAAATCATTTTATACACCTATGCTTTTCAAGTCTGTTTAAAGGATATTAATGGGGATCGAATTCCTGTAAAGCTGCTACTACCCTGCTGATTGGTAGCCCCATTACATTGTAAAAATCACCATTTATATTTTTAATACCCACCGCTCCTATCCATTCCTGTATGGCATATGCACCGGCTTTGTCAAATGGTTTGTATTTATTAACGTAGTATTTAATTTGAGCTTCTGTGAGGTGGTGAAAGTTAACCTCTGTCGCATCTGCAAAAAAAATTTCTTTGTTATTTTGAACAATGTATACACCTGTTATAACAATGTGTTTGTTGCCCGATAATTTTGAAATTATTTGAATTGCATCATCTTCACCTGAAGGCTTACCGATAATTTCGCCATCGCAAACCACAATTGTATCCGCAGCAATAATTATTTTATCAGTTTTATTTTGAGCAACTATGGCTAGTGCTTTATTTTTCGCAATATATATTGCTGTCTCTTCAAAAGATAATCCTGTTGGATAACTTTCATCGGTATCGGCAACCAATACCTCAAAATCAATCTCCGCCAAATGGAGCAATTCTCTTCGCCTTGGCGATTGTGAAGCAAGTATCACTTTTTGTTTAAACATTATAAAATAAATTTTACAAACAACATAGATAATATGCCTGCAAGCATCACCATTTTCACAATTTTGCTTAAAGATTGATAATGGGTGGGAGTAGATGCGCTATATAATTTTTGAAGTAGCACCGCCATAGGTAAAATGGTTAAAAAAAGAATATATAATGTTGCCCACCACCAACCTGATTGCCATGCATACAATTGTAAAATTGCAAGCAATGCGATACAAACAGAGATCCAAACAGCTGTAAATATTTTTGCTGCGGGCACCCCCCACACAATCGGCATTGTTTCGCATTTGTACTTTCTGTCACCTTCCATATCTTCTAAATCTTTTATTACTTCCCTTATTAAAGTCATAATAAAGGCAAATGATGTGTAGAGCATGGTAAACTTAAAAAACTTGGGACCGTTTAAATTTGAAACCTGTGTGGACCAACCCTGTAGCGAAAAAATATTTGCTCCGCCAAAGAGATATATTACTAAAATAACCCAACCGGTAAGCGCTGCAATTATTAAATTACCCGATAAAAGTTTTCTTTTAAATGTTGTGGAATAGAATAGCAATATTGCAACACATAAGACATTTATTGCGGTAATGAGCCACTCCCCTGTTTTAAAACTAACGTAAAGGCTCAATAAAATACCAAGTGCGGAAAGCAGTAAGTGCCAAACAATAGCCCATCTTCTTTTAATGAATTTGTTTATTACAATTCGCTGCGGTTTATTTATAATATCAATCTGAATATCAAAATAATCATTGATAATGTACCCAGCCGCCGCTATAAATACAGACGCTGTCATTAAAATAAAGAAAAGCAACTGGTTGTTATTGGTTGGAAAGTTTTTTAAAAGAGGCGCATAAATGCAATAATAAAAAAGCATTTGTGTTATGGCAATAAATACGAGGTTAGGCCACCGTATCAACCTGAAAAATGCAATTACTAATTTCATTTATTGTATAATCAGGTAAAAATTATTGTTTAAATGGAAGTTACCGTATTGAGTTCTTTCCAATGGCCATTCAATTTTAAAACTTTTTCAATTACATCTCTTACACATCCTTTGCCACCCAAAGCCGGAGAAATATAATGGGCAATACTTTTTATTTCTGCAACTGCATCAGCAGGCGCACAGGCCACTCCAGCCTCTTGCATGGGTAAAAAATCCGGTACGTCATCGCCCATATACAATACTTCTTCCCGTCTGAAATTATTCGCTGAAATAAAATTTAGAAGTAATTCTTTTTTATCAATTACTCCAAGTAAAATATGTTGTATTCCTAATTTTTGAAGTCGAATTTTTACAGCATTAGAACTGCCGCCTGAAATAATTAAAATTTCGTAACCATGCTTAATTGCGAGTTGTAAAGCATATCCATCTTTTATGTTCATTTGCCTGGCCATTTCCCCATTGTCAAGTAAAATCAGAGAACCGTCTGTAAGTACACCATCTACATCAAAAACAAACAGCTTTACATTTTTTAAAAGGGCCAAAGTATTCATACTTTTTTATTTTTGGTTGTCCCTCCATTCATATACCCACGTGCTTTGTATCATTTCCAAATGGCCTTCATTGCTTTCTTCCCTTTTACCAACAAAACTTGGAATTTCTAATATCCAGTTTAAAAGATCTGTAAACCGAAGTCTATAAATTTTTCCTTCGTTAAAATCATCACCAAACTTTTCGTATAATTTAATCGCAATATCCTCGTAATCGTTCCAGTGAATGGGTAATTCAAAACTCATATTATTGTACGCTTTTTTATAATTCAATAAATAAAATTATTCCCCTAAAAACTGTGTTTGATCGGGTAGTGTCACGTTAACTTCTCCCCCGTCTTCTATTAAAACACATTGACAACCAAGCCTCGAACTTAGCCTTGGATTTATCGCTCTATCAATAAAATCTTCTTCTCTGTCACTTAATTCTTCAATTAAACTTTCACCTTGGTTTACATATAAATGGCAGGTACTGCAAGCGCAAACGCCGCCACAGTTGTGGTGCAAATCAATATTGTTTTTTAAGGCAACTTCTAAAATAGATTCTCCTGCTGAAACGTTCGAAATTGTTATTGGTGCTAAACCTTTTTGTTCAAAATTAAAAGTAATACTATACATGATGCTGTTTTCGGAGTGCAAACCTACTGTAAATTAGCTGTTATCAAAAATATGCGTAAATAAACTACATTAATCGTAACAATTAATTACTATTTTGCAAACTCTTTGTTTAAAATATTCTAAAAAAATGAAATTTTATTCTTCCTTAAAATTAGTGGTATTATTTTCTGTCGTAATTGCCTCATGTAAAGATAACAAGGAAAAAATGCCGACCCCGCCGCCATTGGTAAAAAAAGAAACTGTTACCAATAATAAAGTAGAAACGCCGCAGAAAGGTCCTATTATTAACATCGTTGATACAGTTGAAGTTAAAAGGATAGTACTTTGTGTGAAAGATAGTTCACGAACAAGCGCAGGCTTGAGTGCGAAACTTAATAATTTATTTAATAAAAAAATTCCTGAAGCTATTACTACTGCCAAATTGAAAAGAGTAGGCCAACCAATGGCGTGGTATAAATCGCAAAAAGCCCCATTCTTTTTTGAAGTTGGTATACCCGTGGCAAAAGAGCCTGCTAAAATGCCTAAAGGTTTTTTTATAAAAAAAACGGGAGGCGACAGTGCATTGGTGGCACATTTTTTTGGCCCTAACGTAATGAGTAATGTAGGCTACGATGCAGTTGCTGAAATGTTGAAAGAAAGAAATAGAAAGAAAGCCGCTCCTGCTTACGAAATTTATATTGATAATCCATTTGAAGTAAAAAAAGGGAAAGTTGATGCCTATAAGCAGCAAACAGATATTGTGCTGCCTTACAGATAGATATTTAAATTTTTAATTTCCCTTCATCCACCATAAATAAAATGATGGAAACCACCTGCGCCATGTTTTTTCATTGTGGGCTCCTGTTACATCTACTGAAAATAAAAAATCGTTTTTTATATTTTTTTCAATATTGTTTTTTATTATTTTCATAACAGGTACCATATCGCTGCTTTCATTTTCACCGGCATAAAACCAAAAACGATTCGCTATTTTTTTTGATGCTGACTTTGTTAATGAGTCAATTGATGGTGCTATCCAATAAGCTGGTGAAAAAATCCCTGCTGTTCCAAATGTTTCAGGATATTGTAAAACAGCATAAGTGCTTATTAAGCCACCGAGGCTACTTCCTGCAATTGCTGTATGCGATTTGCCTTTTTTTGTTCTATATTTTTTATCAATAAATGTTTTTAAAGTAGTGGCTAAAAAGTCAATATAGTTTTTGCCTTCGGCACTTCCATATTTTGTATTGTCTTCAAAATTATATTCAGTTAGTCGCTTTTCGTTGCCATGGTCTACAGCAACAACGATGGCATATTTACCGGTTAGTTTTTGCAGACTATCAAGCGCTTCATCAACTCCCCATTCACCAAAGGGTGCATAGTATTCGTCAAACAAATTTTGTCCATCATGCATGTAAAGTACAGGATATCTTTTTTTTGAGCTGCTGTAATTTGATGGAAGATAAACTTGAATTTTTCTGTACCTGGCCAGTTGCGGAATGTAAAAAGAATCTGTTAATTGGTAAACATTTTTACTGACCGTATGTTTTTTGGGTTTAGATGGTTCGTTTTTCCAGCCATAAATATTTACCTGAATATAATAATCTCTCTCAATTTCAAGCTGATGGTT
>JBBRPX010000007.1:0-35425 GCA_038227505.1 Chitinophagales bacterium | reverse complement strand
TATAAACCAGGCTTTGGGTTATCATTTTGTAATGAACCACAGTTTAGAAATACAATTGAGAAAAAAGGAACGCAATTATTTTTTTTCAATTTATGAATATGTTGTACCCGGCTCTACTATGGTGCATTATTTGTACAACAATGAAGATGATGGGGAATATCTGTTACCCGAGTTTAAACACCTTGATTTTCTGTGGCTGGCAAAAGGTGAAGAAATGGAAAAAGATGAGGTGAGTGTGTTGATACAGTCATTAAGGTTATTGCCAGCGGTGCAATTGGTTACAGAAATGACCAATGAAAAAATTAAAAATAAACAGTATTTAATTCTCTAAAAATATAATTTATGTGGAAAGAAAAATCCGGTAAGCTTTATCAAAAATTTGAATTTAAAACGTTTGTAGAAGCGTTTTCATTTATGACGGGTGTAGCAATCTTAGCAGAAAAAGCAGATCATCACCCAACATGGAAAAACACTTATAACAAAGTAGAAATTTGGTTGAGCACACACGATGCTGGTGATATAGTAACAGCCAAGGATACAAAACTTGCGAAGCAAATAGATGGTCTTAAGCCCGCTGCTTAAAATATTTTATGAGGGCAAAAATGGAAACAAGCATCCATGTTGCTTCTAAAATAATAAAAGGAAAAAAACGAATAACAACACTGGAGGCGCAGGATAAACCTGCGCCTATAATGTTTAGTAAAATATAAGCCAAACTATCCTGTTTCCATTTTTGCAACAAGTTCATTAGAAACGCCAGCAACAAAATAGTTACACCAAGTGATCCTAAAATTTCTCCGGTAGAAAAATGCATGGCGATGATTTAAATTACAGTTACAACCTTTTCTGCCTTGCTAACAAGTTGACCAATAGGTTTTGCAAAAGCACCCAAGTCGTTTTCGTTTAAAAATTTTATTAATTCATCTACCCCGTTTTTATTTACAGCAATTAGCAAACCACCACTTGTTTGTGGATCTGCCAATATTGCCCATTGTTCCTCAGTAAGGTCTGCAATTTTATGCCCGTAACTATCTCGGTTTCTGTTTGTACCGCCAGGCACACAGCCTTGAGAAATATATTCTTTAATGGATGAATTAATTAATGGCACTTGATCAAAATTTAACTCTGCACTTAATCCGCTTCCCTCAGCCATTTCAGTAAGATGACCAAGTAATCCAAAGCCTGTAACATCTGTCATTGCTGTAACGGCAGATAATTTCCCTAATTGCTCACCAATTTTATTAAGCTGCATCATTTGATTTGCAGCAAGGTCTTTGTGCTCTTCTTTCAACAACGATTTTTTTTCTGCAGTAGTCAATATGCCCACACCAATTGGTTTGGTAAGAAACAAAATATCTCCTTCCTGTGCTTTATTATTCTGTTTTATATTTTCGATGTTTACAATACCATTTACTGATAACCCAAAAATTGGTTCAGGCGAATCGATGCTATGACCGCCTGCTAAAGAAATACCTGCTTCTTTGCAAATGCTTCTTGCGCCATCTATAACTTTTTGTGCAACTTCGGGTGCCAATTTATTTATTGGCCAGCCAAGAATGGCAATTGCTAAAATTGGCTTTCCACCCATAGCATATACATCGCTAATGGCATTTGCAGATGCGATGCGACCAAAATTAAATGGATCATCTACAATAGGCATAAAAAAATCGGTGGTAGAAATTAATGCAGTTCCATTTCCAAGATCCAGCACAGCCGCATCATCTTTACTGTGGTTGCCAACAATTAATTTATCGTTATCAGGCATGGCAATATTTCCTTTTAAAATAACATCCAATACTTGCGGAGAAATTTTGCAACCGCAACCTGCGCCATGTGAATATTGTGTAAGTTTTATTTCGCTCATCTTAATTATTATTCAATTTTATTAGTTCAATATTTTGTGCTGTATTAACCAACGAAGCAGGAATTTTTTTTATAAGATCCTCTGCATTTTCTCTGTTATACAAACCTTTTGCATACCACTTATCGTAATAGTGTAACAAAATTCTAAAGCTTTCTTTAAAATTATTTTCCAGCAAAAAGTTGATAGCGTTTTTTGTTTCTAATCCACCCAACCTTTTTTGTATGCGCATGATGGCGTTTACAAGACCTGACTTTTCATGAACTCCATATTCGTCCGTTAAATAATTTAATCTTTCTTCGAAAGGAATATCAACAAAACAAACTGGTGCTTTGCGCATACAGTACCACAAAGGCATTGGTATTTGCAAGTTGCCTATTCGTTGGCTTTCATCTTCGAGAAAAATAGTGGTTGATGGATGATGGTTGATGATTGAAAGTTCAGCAGCGAGCAAATTTTCAAACATTTCTTGTGTAGGTTGAGGTGGATTTCCCAATGCGCCCAATGCAGAACCTTTGTGATTTGCCAAACCTTCTAAATCTATAATGCTATTATTTTCTTTTGCCAAGGCATGCAGCAACAATGTTTTACCACTGCCGGTGTAACCACCAATTATTTTAAAATTATATTCTTTTGTAAATTGATCAAGTACCCAATTACGGTACGCTTTATAACCACCGGCAAGTATGTAAACTTTAAAACCATATAAATCTAATAACCAGGCTACAGCAGCACTACGCATACCTCCACGCCAACAATGCAGAAGAATGGTTGCGGATTTAGTAGTTTCGGGTTTCGGGTTACTAAGAGTTGTGAGTTTAGGAGTTGCGGGTTGCGAGATATTTTTTTTCGAGGTTGGTAAACGCGTAAACCCTAACCCGTAACCCGCCACTATCGCCTCCACTCTCTCCACCATCCCCCGCATATTCGGTCCAAAAAAATCTAGGCCAATTTTGATAGCATTTTCTCTACTTTGTTGCTTATACGTAGTACCAACTTTTGCTCTTTCTTCATCGTTAAATAGAGGTAAACTAATTGCGCCGGGCATATGTGCGTGTGCATATTCGCTAGGGCTACGTACATCGAGCACAAGGTGGTTTTTTGCAAGCAGTAAAAATTCTTCAATTGTAATTTTAGTAACAGCCATAATAAAGTAGGTGCAAAAATACACTATAAACTACGGTTCATATTTTATTACATTTACTGTATGCTGAAAATTTTTAAACATTTGATGCCATTGTTTGCGGTTCAATTTTTTACCTGGTTTGGGTTGTTTTCTTTGTGGATATATGCAACACCCGTAATAACAAAATATGTTTTTAAAACAACAGATGCCGAAAGTTTAGCTTTTGAAAATGGAACTACATGGGTGGGAATTTGCTTTGCGTTTTACAGTTTATTAGCGGCAATACTTGCATTTTACCTACCACAATTACAAAAAAAGATTGCTATACAAAAGCTGCACGCTTTGGCGCTTTTTGCAGGAAGTATAGGCTTGTTATCTATGTATTTTATAATCGATAAATATTTACTTCTCTTTAGTTTCGCTTTTATTGGTATTGCGTGGAGCAGCATATCTACAGTGCCATACAGTTTGGTAAGCAGCATTGCACCAGAAGATAAAATGACGAGATACTTTGCTGTATTTAATTTTTCAGTAGTTATACCTCAGGTAACAGCCGCCTTTTTGCTTGGCTATTTAAACAAGTACATTTTTAAAGGAGAAACGGTGCTAGTGATTTGCACTGGAGGGTTTAGTTTATTCATTGCAGCCTTGATAATGTTTGCAATACCAACCTTAAATAAAAATGAGGTAAAATAAAAAGCCGCAAATCTACAGGGTTTATGCTGTAAACTTGCGGCCTAAAAAAGCTTAATTTATTTGCTTTTAATAAATTTAAATGCTGCGGAGTTCATGCAATACCTTAGCCCCGTTGGTTTTGGACCATCGTTAAATACATGACCCAAATGTAAACCTGTGCTAGCTTCTATAATTTCATCTCTTTCCATACCATAACTATCATCTTTTACAACGGTTACTTTATTATTTGCTACAGGTGCATAAAAACTTGGCCATCCTGTACCCGATTCAAACTTGGTTTCAGATGTAAATAGTGTATCGCCTGTTGCAGCACTTACATATACACCTTTTTCGTGGTTATCAAAGTAAGGGTTGTGAAAAGGCGATTCTGTGCCACGCTTTACCATTATTTCAAACTGGGTTGGCGTTAATATTTTTTTCCACTCTGCTTCTGTTTTACCTTTTGAAAAGGTTTGTGCAGTTGGTTTGCTTTCCGTTTTTTTATTTGCCTGCTGCGCTGTACAAGCACTTGCTACAATTATTAATGCAAAAAAGGCTGTTAAGTACTGTTTCATTGGTTGTTTTTTTAGTGAAGTTGTTTTTAATAATCTATATACGAGGGTTACAGACTTTAATTACATAAAATTATGTTATAGAAATTGATATTTTAAAAGTTGTTTATTTTTTGCTTTAAATCATTCTAGCATTTGAAAATAGAAATGATCGTGGTTGCTGCATTTTGGGTTAAATGCCGATAAGCAATTTGGGCATTGGTAATTACAATGAAAGTATTCGTTAACGGTTAATTCGTGTTTACAGTTGCCACAGAGGATTGCCTTATTATCCCTTTCTTTTTCAGCCCAAACTTGTGGGTGATGGTTTGCGAGTTCTTTGTGGCAATGAATACATGCGTAATAAGTTTCGCAGCATTTAAATTTTATTGCAATAATATCCAATGGAGAATGGTAGTGTTTACATCGGGTAAAATCGTCAATTAGTTTTCCGTTAATGAGAGGGATCATTTAGCAAAAATAAGGAAGAATAACGCCTCTCCTAACCTCTCCCGAGGAGAGGGAAACTTAGAAGATGTTAGCGGAGATGTTTGGGTAATATGTTATTGCAGATAACGAGTTTTTATTAGAATATTTAAAAATAATCAATCGGTAAAAGTTAAAAAAAGATTTACTGCTGAGCCTAGCCCCGATTGCAGCAAGTACCCCGCAGTAGAGTGAGGAACGAACGAAACGAGGAGTACTGCGTAAAGCGGGTACAATGATGATTAGAAATCCAGCTGCCGACTGCTTCAAATAAAAAGCCCTCCAAAAATAATCGAAGGGCTTTTATTGTAAAATTTTATTAAGATTTAACCGTTCATGCTGGTTAAAAATTCTGCGTTGTCTTTTGTGCCCCTCATATTTTTTAGCAAAGTATTTAATGCTTCCTCCGGGTTCATGTCTGCCATGTGCTTGCGCAAAACCCACATGCGCTGGAAGGTATCTTTGTCTAACAGCAAATCATCTCTTCGGGTGCTGGATGCAACAATATCAATGGCCGGGTAAATGCGGCGGTTAGATAATTTGCGCTCCAACTGTAACTCCATGTTACCGGTTCCTTTAAATTCTTCAAAAATAACTTCATCCATTTTACTACCTGTATCAACAAGCGCTGTTGCAATAATAGTAAGCGATCCGCCATTTTCTATTTTACGTGCTGCACCAAAAAATTGCTTTGGTTTTTGCATTGCATTTGCCTCCACACCACCACTCAACACTTTACCACTGCTTGGTGCAACGGTATTATGCGCACGTGCAAGACGGGTAATTGAATCCAACAAAATCACCACATCATGACCACACTCTACCAAACGTTTCGCTTTGTTTAATGCAATGGTGGAAACCTTTACGTGCTTGTCTGCCGGCTCATCAAATGTAGATGCAATAACTTCTGCACGTACACTACGTTCCATATCTGTAACCTCTTCCGGGCGCTCATCTACCAACACGATCATCAAATAACATTCAGGATGATTTTCTGCAATAGCGTTTGCCAATTCTTTCAACAACATTGTTTTACCGGTTTTTGGCTGCGCTACAATTAAGCCACGCTGTCCTTTACCAATCGGCGTAAACAAATCCATAATCCTCGTGCTGTAATTATCAGACCTTGTTGTAAGGTTTAATTTTTCAAACGGAAATAATGGTGTTAAGTAATCGAATGGCACACGGTCACGCACTTCTTCCGGCGATTTGCCATTGATGGTGGTAACTTTTAAAAGAGCAAAATATTTTTCGCCTTCTTTTGGTGGGCGAACAGATCCTAAAACAGTATCACCCGTTTTAAGACCAAATAATTTTATTTGAGACGGCGATACATAAATATCATCGGGCGAAGAAAGGTAGTTGTAATCGCTGCTGCGCAAAAAACCATAGCCATCGGGCATCATTTCCAACACACCTTCGCCTTGTATAATACCATCGAACTCAATATTAAAAACCGGTTGTTCTCTTGGTTTAAATTGTGGGCGAACCGGTGCTGTTGGTTGCGCAGGTCCCTCTACTTCTGGTTGTTGTACATCTTCTTCCTGAAGCAATTGTGCAAAAGCAGCAGGTATGGTTGTTTGTTCGCTTGTTATAGGTTGTAATTCGTCTTCATCTTGCGATGGCTGCTCTTCTACTTTTTCTTTTTTAAAAGGTTTTCTTTCAGCATCTGTGGGTTTTTTGCTGCGCAAAACCGGCTCTTTTTTTATAGGGGTAGGTTTTGGTGCTGCTGCTTGCTCAGGCGCTGGTGCCGCAGGTCCTGAGTTGGTTTCAGCAATTGGTGCTGTAGCAGCATCTGTTTTTACAATCCTTTTTCTCTTGGGTTTTTCTGCATCGCTACTTGAAGCAGCGTTGTTTTCTGTGTTCATATTTGACTGTTTTTCAAGGATAGCCGAAATTAGTTCTGGTTTTCCAAGTTTTTTCATTTGGGGAATACTGAATTTTTCTGCAATGTCGTGCAGCTCAGGAACGAGTAGGTCGCTCAGTTGTGATATATCGTACATAAATTATCAGGAATGCGTTTCAAAAAAATTCGCTGTTGAACGTTTGTAAATTGAAGTTGAAAATTTGATATTTTGGTTGGAAAATGTTTATGCGGATGCAGTATAACAGAGCAAATAAAACTCGTTTTCCATTGCAATAATACATATAATTGAACAAATTGAAATAAAAATGTTTTAAACGACAAGTTTCTATTAATGACCAATAAACTCATTTCTTATCGGTACTCAATATTTTGTAAAACTTCACCAGCTCATCTTTATCTGCTGTACCCAATATTCCGTCTTTATCGAAATAGCTTTTAAAAAGTACAACTCTTTTATGTTGAGGGTATTTGCTCAATATTTCCGCAATCATATTTCCGGCTTCTTTGTCATTTGTTTTTACAGTTGATGTTATAGTAGCTTCTGAACGATGAGTTACATGCTTCTTTTTTATAATAGCTTCCAAGGTGGCAAGTTTGCCCGGTGGTATCCCTGGAATTCTATTCGCTTTGCCTTGCAAACCCTCGAGCTGTTTTTTGCTGAGCCCACCCCGCTCCATATATTGAATGCGAATACTTTTGCAAAAAGCATCATCTGGCTTTGCAGCTAGTACAGCTTCTATTATATCTGCAACAATATCAATATCGGGGTTTATGCGGTGCAAGTTGTAAAGGTACAAAATGCGGTTGTGCATTAATTAGAAAAGACTTTGATTATTTGGAACGAACGCTTATTTCATTTACATAGTAAAAATGATTAAATTGAGGGGTAATTTAATTGCACTCAACATCACAAAATGATTATTTACTTATAAAAAAATTTTATGCAACCAAAAGAAAAAAAAGACGTAAAGACGGATCTTCGGCACGATAACATGGAGTTTTCGGCAGCAACTGATGGTGATGATATTTTGGATGCTGATGATTTTAATAGAGAAGAAGACGGAATAAGTGGCGAAGAGTTGAACGCAATTGAGCAGGATGATTTGGAAATGGCAGCGGCACTAAATGCCGTAGAAACAGATAGGCTCGTTGATGCAGAAAACTTACCTGAAGAAAGCGACGAAGATGATTACTATGATAATGATGAGGTAAAGGAAGAAGAGGAAAGAGTATAGATTATTTTATAAAGATAAAAACCACACCTCTTAATATTTGATTTGCCTCAATAGGATTTTTTTAAATAAACATATAAATTTGTATAAGCCGGTTAGCAATTAGCCGGCTTTTTTATTAAAAACATATGTTTTTTCAATTTGGTTTAAGAAGTTCGCTGCTGCTTATATTTTTTGTACATGGGCTAGTGTATGCAATATTGTTATGGCGAAAAGGAATAATAAATGAATCCGTTTCTGATAAATGGTTAAGCGCTTTTTTACTTTTTTGTGTTTTGTATATTTCTCCCTGGATGTTGGGCTTTGGTGGCTGGTATGATAATCAACCTTACCGTGATATTCTTTTTTACATGCCCATGCAGCATTTGTTTTTAATGGGACCAATCGTATTTTTTTACGTACAGAGCTTATTAAACCCCTCTTTTAAATTTGGCAAAAAAGAATGGTTGCATTTGTTGCCGGGCATACTATATATTGTTTATAGCATTGTAATGGTTGTTACTGATAAACTGATTTTAAAAAAATACTTTTTTCTTGCAGATGGATCTGACAGAGATTTTGACCCATGGTACCAGTATGCAGGATTTTTTTCGATGTTGTTTTATTTTGTTATCAGCATGCGGTATTACAGCATGTACAAAAAATTAATGCTGCAGGTTATTAGCTATGCAGATATTGTTGTGTTTAAATGGGTACGCAATTTTTTAATGGCGTTGCTTTGTATGCAGATTTTGCAGATCACATTTTTCATACTCGGTAAAATTGACCCTTTTTTCAACGACTATATTGGATCGTGGTGGTACTTTTTTATGTTTGCTATTATATTTTATTATGTAGCAATAACGGGCTACTCCAACAGTATAGAAACCAAAGTGCCGTTTAAATTAAACTTGCTAAATTATAAACCAACTCTATATTTGGGAGCTTCTCAAACGAAAGAAACAGAAAGCGATACATATGAAGATGCAGAAGTTATAGAGATTGAAAATGTGCAACAGGAAAAAAAGGAAGACAGTTTCCTGTTAAATGAATGGAAGCCTAAAATAGATTCGCTTTTAAAAAATGATAGGTTGTATGAAGACCCGGAGCTTTCACTTACACAAATTGCTAAGCAATTAAAAACAAATCCATCGGTGATTTCGAAAGCTATTAATCAGGGCTTTCAAATGAATTTTAATGACCTCATAAATTTTTACAGGGTAGAAGCTGTAAAAGAAAAACTGAATGCCGGAGAGCAAAAAACGCAGACATTGCTTGGGATTGCTTTTGATTGTGGATTTAACAGCAAGGCAACTTTTAATAGAGCATTTAAAAAGTTTGCGTCTGTAAGTCCGAAGGAATGGAGTGAAAGTTCCAAATCATAATTTGAGACCAATTTAAATGGTATCAAATTATATATTGCAGCGACTGTAAATTTGTTAGTATTGATTTTTGTATAAAATTAATTATATGAAAAAAATTACTGTCGGCGTAGCATTATCGTTTATATCAACTTTTGCTTTTTCTCAAACCAACAAGATTTCCAATGTTATTTTTTATATAAAAAAACGGCTCCATAATGCCTAAAAAAATTACAGTGGTTGCCTATCAACCCTATGAAACAGGCAATAGTACAAACGGGTTTTTCATCATGCCGGGGCAAAAAAAGAAAGTCGAATATGCTGTGGGCACAAAAGTTTACTTAGCCAATAAGCAACAAGTAAATGTGGTAATGAGTGGGAAAAGAATAGATAATGATAAGCCATTCATTATTGTAAAGAGAGAAGACAATGAAACTACTATTGTATTGTAAATTATAATTTAAAAACACAGCCTAGAATTTTTTGAGGCTATGTTTTAGTTGGAAGATTAAGGTGGTTAAAATGTCGTTTTAAAAAATTCAACTTACTTTTTAATGGCTGTGATTTATCTTTTATGTACACTCATTTTACTTTGTCTTATTATCCCCAAAAGGTCCCGCCCATTCCGAATTGCTAACAACAATGGCATATTGAAAATAATCTGTTGTAGCGGCGTTTTTATTGCCTAACCAATTAAATGTTTTATCAAATTTTGAGTTGGATTCTACCAGGTATAAACCTTTGTTGAAAGGTAATGATGCACCGATTAATTTGAAAATAACATTTTCATTTTTACCGACAAATTTTCTAAACATTTTTATGCCATCAACTGTATAAATCATGCTATCATCATTTACCATAGCTGCTTTGCTGAACACAGTTCCTTTATCTCTTGCCATTTCAGGCAAAAATTGTGTAGGTAACATGCTTGTACTTTCTACACAAAACACAGGGACGGAAATTATTTTATCAGCCAACGGCAAGCTGCTCTTTTTTAGCATGGCAGAAAAAGAAAGGCTGCCATTAATACTATCCTGCATGCCATGAAAGCGCCCCCAAAAACCATACATTTTTTTATCTGTTAATTTATATTCGTTGTAAAAAGTGGTAAAGTTTTCAAAGATCTTATTCTCTCTTCCTTTTTTGGAAGCTATGTTTTTTATGATGAATTGAAAAGCAAAATAATTGGTCTTAAAAATTTTCTTATAGCTGATTTCGTTTGCAGTAATATTAGTTGCAAGCCTGCGGGTAAATTTTATAAAAGACTTTAAAGTGTCATTATCTAAATTAATATTGGCAAAAGAAAGCAGACTGTCAATCATTTTATTACCCGCTTTGTAGTTTGCCTTTCCCGCCAATTCGGTCAGCAATTTTTCATTCATATTTAAATCCTGCGCTTCATCTAACCCTAACACAATTATTTTTTTGTTTTTGGCTAACGTGAGGTTATAGTTATATAGGCTCTTCCATTTTTCAAAACCGGTTTTGCTGCCCCATTGTGCCTGTTCGTTGTACCAATGCAGGTAAATAGCTTTTAAAAATTCTTCATTGCCGGTGGCTAAATATTTATTAATGTAATAAGCCTGGCTAAAATCTATTTCTGCCACATAGTACCGAACCCCGTTTTTCTTATTTATTTGCTTGAAAAGCGCTGCATCCAATTGGTTCGGTTTATAATACCCGTGCGATTCTGTCACAAGAAATAATTGATTCTTATAAAATGCATCATCGAAAATGGTAAAACTATTGTTTCCTCCAAGGGTAATTTTTTCGTTGTTTTTAGCAAGGAAGTTTGAGTAAGAGCTATCCTGTGCAATTGCTAGTTGGCTTAAAAAACTGGCTACAACTATTAATAAAAGGTGTAGAAGGTTCGCTAAAAAGTTGGTGGCTGTGGTAATCATTTTTTTCATTTTAGGCTGTTTTTATAACTTGTAAATGTTGTTTTAACTTTGTAAAAGTACATCGGCAACACAGCCGTTTCCAAATACAAGGGCTTATTGGTATTGGGTTTGGGGCGAACTGCATGGTTAGTGGTGGGCAGTATTTGGAAAATTATTCTTTAGGGGCGAATCGTTGTGGGAGGTAATTACTCAGAGAGTCTTTGTCTGCAGATTTTGTTGAGAATTTATGAGATGTGGGGTGATTCAATGCTTTTGCAAAGCCGACAATTTTTCTTTTACTTCTTTATTTAAATTTCGGGAGACGGGGATTTCTTCCTGCAAAAAAGAAAGTTGCAGGCGATAGCCCTGCGCAGTACCAACTACATTTTGCACAGCTGCCAAATTTACCAACGCAGTACGGTGGCAACGATAAAGAGATGGAAAGTCAGCAGTATTTTCAGCCACTTTTTTCAACGTGGTTCTTATTATAGTAGTAACAAGCCTTTCATTTTGCACATAATATATTTTTACATAATTATCTGCTGAAGTAGCAGCCAGAAAAGCCGCCTGTAAAATTGAAATGTTTTCTTTTTCATTTTCCGCTTCGATAGTAAGAAAAGCTGTTGGGATATTCTCAATGGTTTCTATAATCGGCAAAGCGGCTTCCTCTAATTCCTTTCTTTGTACAACAACAGTTTTAGTAATGTGATTAGGCAACTGTCTGTTTAAATTAGCAGCTTCATTTCTATATTTTTTTAAAAGGCGTGTTTGGTTTAATAAAATGCTGATAGTTGCCGGCGCTATACCAATTATACCGGTATAAAAAATCATTCTAAGCCAACCCATTAACGTTAAAGACTCCCTATACATGATTTTTGCCGCAAGTACATTAAAGCTGGCAATGGTTGTAATAATGATGAGCGTAAAAATAATCTCTCTGCCAATGGTCCATTTTTCTTCCTTAAAAAATTTGGGAAACAATGGAAACAATACTAAAAAATCAAAACAAATTGCCAAGGCTGTAGTTGATCCGGCAAAAATACTATTGATGAGTAGTTGTTGTTGAGTCCCACTAAACCCAAACGGTTTTACAAAATACATCAGCATAAAAACAACAAATCCAAAGATGAAAGCAAGCTTAATCTGTGTAGGTTTTCGCTCTTCGAGCGGATAAGATTTCTTTAAACCGAAGAGAAAATTGTTCATAAGCGACTCAAAAATAAAGAAATTGGAATTTGCAGCTACAAAATTTATCATCTTTCTTAAAAGCATTTAAATATAGTAATGCTGATAATCAATAGTATACATTATTTGAAACGTATCAAATTAATTGATCATAATTTGATACTATGTTTTGTGGTATCAAATCATCATTTGCAGCGACCACGGCTTTCGGGTAAGCCATCTTTGTGGAAACAAATCACTTAAAAATATATAAAATGAAAAAATTAATCATCATCTCCGCAACATTGTTCTTAACCATTCAAATGGCGTTTTGCCAAATGGGCGCTTTAAAAGGATCAGGAAAAATTGTACACAAGACTTTTGCTTTCCAGGATTTTGATAAAATTCAATTGAGTGATCTTGATGGAAACGTTGAGTTAGAAGTTGGCAAACCATACAGCATAAAAATTTCTATAGACGATAAATTAGAGCCGTTGCTTACGGTTTCTGAAAATAACAAAATGCTTATTGTTGCCCTAACCAAAAATGAAAATAACAAAGGATATGTTGAAAACAGCCATATCAAAATAACCATCAGTGTGCCGCTACTAAATGGCGTTATTCATAATGGAAACAGCGATGCAATCGTTAGAGGTTTAAAAAATAACAGCTTTTCTGCAAAAAGTACGGGAAATGGAAATTTAGTATTGGCAGGAACATCTGAAAATATCGACATAGAAAAAGCCGGAAATGGAAATGTGGAGGCTGCAAAATTAATAGTGAAAAATGCGAAGGTTTTATCGGTGGGAAATGGAGATGTAAAAGTGAACGCCAGCGAAACATTTTCAGCTAACGGAACGGGTAATGGAGACATTATAAATAATGGCAGCGCAAAACCATCTGCCAATTCAAAACAAAAAGGTAATGGTGAAATAATAAACAATTAAAACTTTCAACCAAAAGCTCACCATCAAAACTCATTTTATGAAACTTTTTCTTTCAATTATATTCCTTGCATTTTCTGTAGCAACATCTGCACAAAAAATAATAGATACAACCTCTGTTTTAATGGCAAATAAAAAGTTGGCTGCAGTAATCGTCACGGTTAAAAAGCCATTTATTGAGCAGCAAATAGATAAAACAGTTGTAAATGTGCAGGCAGAAATTACCGCAAATGGCAGCAACGCATTTGAAATATTGCAAAAAGCACCTGGCATAAATATTACCGGAGAAGATATCATCAACATGAGTGGCAAAGCAAGCGTAAATATTTTGATTGATGGTCGCCCAACCCAAATGAGTAGCAAAGAACTGGCGAACTTTCTACGCTCCATGCCCGGCAGTACGATTGATAAAATTGAATTGATCACCAATCCATCTTCCCGTTTTGATGCACAGGGCAACGCCGGTATAATAAACATTCGCTTAAAGAAAAATAAAATAAAAGGAACCAACGGTAGCATAAACCTTGGCTACACACAAAATGTACATTATCGGAGCAATGGCTCTTTTAGCATTAGTCATCGGGCAGGGAAAATAAACGCTTTTGCAAATGTGAGTATCGATAACAATAAACAACATACCAATGGTTATATTAATAGAACTGTTTCGGTAAATAACCTCACAAAAAACTTTAATAATACAACATTAGATATTGATAGAAATGTAGCGCACAACATTAGAGCAGGTGTTGATTTTTACATGGACAAAAAAAGCACATTCGGTTTTTTGTTTACCAACAATGGCAACCGAAATCCCTTCAACACACCGGGTAATACACAAATAAGCAGCAATGGTATCACAGATTCATCTTTGCAAACCACCAACGATAATTTGTATACAAACCGCCGCTACAATATCAATTTAAATTACAGGTATGCAGATACAATAGGCAACGAATTAAATATTGATGCAGATTATACAAATTTTAAAAATACCAATACTACACAACTTGGTACATCTTTTTTAAATAAGGCAAACACAAAATATAATTTTACAGTAAATGATTTAGATGTAGCAACCAACATTAATATTTATGCATTAAAAGCAGATTACACAAAACAACTAAAAGCAATAAAAGAAAAAATTGAAACCGGCGTAAAACTCAGTATTGTTGCAACCAACAATGATCTATTTGCTACAACGTTATTTGGTAATGCCATGAAGGCAGACACCGGCAGAAGCAATACATTTAAATACAAAGAAAATGTGTACGCTGCTTATGTAAATTTTAGTAAACAGGTAAAAAAGTTTGAATACCAAATTGGTGTTCGTATAGAAAATTCTGAAATTAATGGTAAATCAACTGATCTAAAAAATAACCGGGTAAATAATCCAGATACAAATTATGTAAATATTTTTCCCTCAGGTTTTGTAAGTTATAAACTCAATGATAAAAACACGTTTGCAGCCTCATACAGCAAACGTATAAATCGTCCAGACTATCAAGCTCTCAATCCATTTGAAACCATTTATGACATCTACACATCTGAAAAAGGAAATCCATTTTTAAAACCACAATACACAAATAATTTTGAATTAAAATACACTTACCGGTATGCATTAAATGTAGCAGTTGGTTACAACCACACAAAAGATTACAGCCAGACAATCACTACACAAACCGCGCAACTAACGCAAGGCACCACTGCAAATATTAGTACTTTAGATAATGTATATCTTACCATAAGTGCACCATTGCCTATTACAAAATGGTGGGAAGGTTATGCAAACGTTACAGGGTTTTACAATTATTACAAAGGCACTTTGCCTAATGGAATTTTAAACCAAAAAACATTTGGAATGAATTACTATATTCAAAATAATTTTAAACTTGGCAAAGGCTGGAGCACACAGATAAGCAGTTGGTTTAATGCTGGTACAAGAGAGGCTATTTTTAAAACAAGTTCATTGGGTAGTTTAGATGTAGCGGCTAAGAAAAATATTTTAAAAGACAAAGGGTCAATCAGGCTTACAGTTACAGATATTTTTAACACACAGCAATGGCGGCAGCAGGTACAATTTGCAGATATAGATTTTACTTATCGCCGCAAATGGGAAAGCCGTGGCATACGTTTACAGTTTAGCTGGAGCTTTGGTAAAAGCAAGTTTGCAGCAAGAGAGAGAGATACCAACCAAGATGCTAACAGGATAAAAGTGAAGGGGTAATTTTCTTATTTTGAAATTTGCATTTTGTTTTTATTCAAGTAATCCTTAAATTCTGCAAAGGTCATTTTTTCCGTTTCTTTTGCAATTTTTTCTTTTATTTCACGAAACACTTTTACAGTGTCAAACAACTTTTCTTTTTTATTAATCATTTTATAAAAATAATTGCTTTTTACAAAATTACAAGTGTTACAAGAATGCTCACACTACTATTAAGTGCGAGCATTTTTGTTAATACTATTCTCATAAACTAATTCTGTTCTTTTCTTCCTGTGAAGCTGTACTTCTTTGCCTGCTTGCCTTTACATTTTTATTACCAAACTTGTAATTAAAACTAAGACTTACTCTCCTGCCTTCCCAGCGGTTGATCCACAAAATATTTAAGTTTTCGCTTAGGTATTTTGCACGGTATGCATTTTGCCCAAGAAAATTACTGAAGTTTAGTTTAATGTTTCCTTTACCATCCCACAAAGATTTTTGTACGCCCGCAGTTACACCGTAATTTGATTTCACCCTCGTAATTCCATCTCTATACGGACTGCTGTAATATGCACTTAATTGTATTTTATATTTCTTTGGAAGTTTAAAAGAATTTTCCCACCCAATATCAGAACAAAAGAACGTTTGAGCAAATTCATAACCCGGATAACTGCTCGTAGATTTGCCGCCATTAAAGGAAACACTGTTGTCCATACTCCACCATTTTGTAGGCTCCACGCTAAAACTAAAATTAAGGGCGGCATAAGATGAGTTACCAACATTTGCTGTGATGTTTCTTACTGCACCAGTGATTTTATCCTGCAATACTACATTGGTTGTTTGCGCTTTTGTATAACTGTAACTAAGGGTAGTGTAAAAGAAGTTTTTATAACTGTGCTTTGCTTCGAAAGATTGTGTGAAACTTGGTTTTAGGTTGGGGTTTCCTTCAAACTGTGTAAATGGATCTATAAAATCTATAAATGGATTTAAAGATTGATAAGAAGGTCTGTTTATTCTACGGCTGTAACTTCCGTTAAACGTGTTTTTTTCATTTAAACGATAGGTTACAAATACACTTGGAAAAAGGTTTGTGTAGTTGCTGTCACGCACCTGGTTTAGAGTAACGCTGTTGCCGGTATAATTTGTATTTTCTGCACGTAAACCCATTTGCAAACTCACTTTTTTCCAGTCCTTAGTATAATTTATATAAGCAGCCGCAATGCGCTCTTTGTAAATAAATGTGTTGGTGCGGTTGTAATCTGTCTCCCATTTTTTTGAGCTGCTAAAAGAATCTACTTTTAAATAATTATTATTTTGAACACCGCTTATTTTTGCACCGGTTTCCATTTTAAAACTGCTGTTTACAACTTTTGTAAAATCTATTTTTGCTGTTTTAATATTAATGTCAGCGGGCGTACCGTTTCTAAAAATATAAGCTGTGCGATAATCATTGCCATTAGCATTTTTAAAATTATTATAGTTAGTATTTTCTGCACGGCGGGTGTAGGTAATATAATCGGCATCTATCACCAGTTCGCTGCCTAAAGTATCAATTTCTGTTTTTAAATTTAAATTATAGCTCCTGCTTTTAGTAGTGTGTTCATCATCTTTAAGCGTAACAATGCTTTGTAATTTTTGTGAATTTCCATTACTAAAAGTTGTTTCATTGTCAGTAATAGCTTTTGTGTTGTCGCCGCTTCCTTTTATTAAAACACCAAGTACTGTTTTTTTGCCTATGTTATAATCAGCACCCAGTTTAAAAGAATTCCAGTTTGTTTTGGGATGCCAGTAATTACTACGGTCCTGCAGAATTATATTGCTGCCATTTTATATAATACTGTTATAGGTAAGTTCGTTAAAACTTTCACTGTAGCCAATACTTCCATCGCTAAAAATATTTATGTTTTTATTGCGGTGGTTTACAGAAAATGCAGAATTTACTTTTGGATATTTTCCGTAACCTGTGCCTAGCGTTACGCTGCCATTGGTACCAAATAATTTATTTTTCTTTAAACGGATGTTGATGATACCATTTAACCCTGCTGCGTTGTATTTACTGCTTGGGTTTCCTATAATTTCTATTTTGCTGATGGCATCTGCCTGTAAGTTTTTAAGGTATTGTGTAAGCTGCTCGCCGGTTAAATAAAATGGTTTTCCATCTACATAAATACTGGCAACTCCGCCCTTTAGTTTAATATTTTCATCTTTATCTGCTGTAACGCCGGGTGCTTTTTTCACAAGTTCAAAGGCAGAATTTCCAACAGCTGCCATGTTTTTTTCAATATTTATAACTGTTTTATCTGCCTGTATTTCTATAAATCTTTTTTTAGCCGTTACTGTTACCGTTTCATTTGTTTTGGCAATTGTATTTAGCGTAATATTTGGTAAATTAATATCGAAAACCGTAGAATCAATTTTGATGATTTGCGAAACATAGTTTTCAAAACCCACTGATGATACGGCAATTTTATAATCGCCGCTGTTTTTATAACCAAGGGTAAAGCTTCCCGTAGAATCCGATACAGTTCCTTTTATTATTTTACCATCTACATTGTTTTGCAGTGCAATGTTCGCATAAGCAAGAGGTTTGTTACCCGCAGTAATAATTTTTCCTGAAATTGTTTTTTGCTGAGCATATAAGCTACCCACTAATATAAGTGCTAATAAAGTTGTAAGTATTGTTTTCATTTTATACGTCTTTAAGTGACAGTGTAAAATTGCAGAAAGCTGAAAGCAACATGCTATTAATTATACAAACCGGCATATTTTCACTACCAAAATCAAAAAACGGTTGGTCGGATAATAAAAGCCGTTGGTAGAGAACAAATCATATAAAAAAACTTACATCTAATTTTATAGTATGAAAAAAGGAGTAAGAATATTAATGCATACCTGCTTTTGGTTTTACATATTTGCATGGCATGGATTGATAGGTGGATTTTTTGTCGCTAAAAAAAATTATGATCTTTCATATTTTTTTGAGCCACTTGCTGTAAGTCATTATATTGTTTCCGGTAATTTTTTATTTTAATTATTTTTTTATTTTGCCAAAATTTTATAAAACAACGCAAATGGGTAAAACATGGGTTAGCTGGTTTTTACTGATGATGAGTTTTATTTTTCTTCGTTATATGATACAGGAAGTATTGTTTTTGCATTGGCTGGGTATTCATAATTACTCAAACAGTACAACTATTTCTTTTTACATTTTTGATAATATTTATTATGGAGGTCTGTTAATTATTTTCAGCACTTTATTTTTGATAGTAAATGACAATGTTTCAACCCAAAATGAAAAAATAATTTTGTTGGAAGAAAAAAAATCTGCACAGTTATCGTTTTTAAAAAACCAGGTAAATCCTCATTTTATTTTTAATACACTAAATAATATTTATTCGCTTGTTAGCAGTGGCTCTGATAAAGCATTGCCAAGTATTGAAAAACTTTCGCAACTTATGCGCTACATGTATAAGGATAGCGAGGCTGAATTTGTAAACCTGCAAAATGAAAAAGATTATCTGGATAATTTTATTGAGCTGCAAAGAATAAGGCTGAGCAAGCAGGAAAGCATTCAATATGATTTTGAAGGAAATATAACAGATCAAAAAATAGCGCCGCTTATGTTAATTCCGTTTGTGGAGAATATGTTTAAGCACGGCATTTTAAACAATCCGGAAAAGCCATTAATAATAAAAATAGCAGCGGGTGCAAAAAAAATAGACATGCAAACAAGCAATTTTATAAATACGCTGCACAAAGATGAAGCATCTGGTATAGGTTTGCAAAATGTACAAAAAAGATTATTATTTCTATATCCAAAAATGCATACTTTAACTATAAGCAATGACGGAGAAATATATATTTGCAACCTGCAAATAAATTTATAAATATGAAATGTGTAATACTTGATGATGAACCGCTCGCTGTGGAATTACTAACAAAATATATAAATGATACAGAAGCACTCACACTTTCATTTGCCAGCACAAACCCTTTTGAAGCCATTCAGTTTATACAAAAGAATGAGGTTGAAGTTATTTTTTTAGATATGCAAATGCCCGAGCTTACCGGGTTGCAGGTTTTAAAGATAATTGGCTCTGGTTATAAAGTTATTTTTACTACAGCTTATACAGACTATGCTTTGGATGGATATGAGTATAACATTACAGATTATCTGTTGAAACCAATCAGCTACGAGCGGTTTTTAAAGTCCATACAAAAAATACAAACTGTAATTAATGCACCGAATGCTAAAAGTATTGTACTTGAAGATGATTTTATTTTTATAAAGACAGATGGTAAAATGATAAAAATAAACATCAGCGATATACAGTTTATAGAGGGCTTAAAAGATTACATCAGCATACAAACCAATACAGAAAAATTAATAACGCTACAGAATCTAAAAAACTTTGAAGAGCATTTATCTACACAGCAATTTATGCGTGTTCATAAATCTTACATTGTTGCACTCAATAAAATAGACAGTATTGAACGTAACAGGATATTTATAGGAACTCATATTATACCAATAGGTGATACTTACCGGGAGCAATTTTTAAAAAGAATTGAAGGGAATAAAATATGAATCGATTTTTTAAATATGCATACTCCAAACCGTGAAAGCAATTAATGCTTTTTTAAGCACACTAAAAATTAGAAAGAAAAAAATCCTGCTACAGAAGTAGGAGATTAAAATATTCTTCCACCAAACAGTTTTGAATAATCTTTTAAAAGCGATAAAAAGCCAGGGCATCCAAAATACCAGATGAAATAACTCGAAACTGCTACCAAATAAAAAGGAAGAAACAGGCTCAAGTTTAGTTTCATAAAATAATGCGTTAAATGGCAGCATTATCCAACCGTGAAAGCCATTTATAAATAATCTTGGTAATACATCTATAAGTGCATATAAGCTATAAACGCACAAATTATAAATCATAAAATGTGTAGAAAATATAAGCGATGCTCCGTAGTATTTTATTTTTTTAAAAAATACTAAAAAGAAAAATCCTGCAAAAACGGGCAGTAAAACAAAAATAAAAGTTTTTGCAAAAGTACCAATGGCATGGTTATACAAGCTCTGTCTCACCTCTACCATTTGCTTAAAAGCTACAACCGGCATCTTTGCAATTGGTACCAATATACTATCCATTTTACCACGACCGTAAATTTTTACAGCGTTAGAACTTGTAGTGTCATTGCTGAGGCGCCCCTCCATTTTTTCCTGTATTTCTTTTCCTTTCTTTACCCAAAGTGTATCAATAGAGTTTATTGCTTTATCATCAATCGGTTTAGCCCAAGTAAAAAGCCTGTAGTCAGAAAGTGAAAAATATTTCTGGTCACCGAAAGAGGAATATAATCAGTAACACCAACTTTGCTTACAATTATATAAAATAGAAAAGCCACGACTAAATACAATTGTACAGGCTTTGCATAAGGTACTCTTACACCCCGCAAATTTTCCTGTGTAATAAAACCCGGCTTTAAAAAATTAAGTTTAATCGTTTTAAGCACCTTACTTTCCCGGTGGTAAAAAAAATCTATTACCTGGTAAAAGAAATGTTTTGCGGTAAGTTGATTTTGGTTAAATACTTTTTCGCCACAATTATTGCAAATTTTACCCTTAAATACATGCCCACAGTTTTTGCATGTATGCAGTTCTGTACTATATAAAATTTTTTTGGAAGTAATTTTCAAAAGAAGAAAGTTTGTGTGAAATTATATAAAACCAATTGCTAATGCTCAGAATATATATTATCATAAAGGGCTTAAAAAATTATTACACCAGGTCTTCCACCATTAACGCTTCATAATCTCTTATAAAACGAATAACGTTATCAAAAGTTACAAATTCTGTTTCGTTGTGTAACCCTGTTATTACAACAGCTTTCATTCCCGCATTGGCAGCACTTTCCGTACCTTTTGGCACATCTTCAAATACAATGCATTCATTAGGTTTTACATTCAAAGCTTCGGCGCATTTTAAATAAGTTTCAGCATCAGGCTTACTTTTTCTTACTTCATCTCCACTTATGAAGGCATCAAAAAAATGTCGTATGTTTAAGTTATCCACTACAAAATCTACATTTAATTTTATTGCTGCAGAACCAATAGCCATTTTTATATTTTGCTGTTTTGCTGCGGCAAGAAATTGATGGAGACCCGGAATGAGTTTTAAGAAGGGTTTGTATTCAATTCTGTAAACAGCTTCTTTATCATCGCCGATTTTCTCCTTTTCTTCATGCGAAAATCTTCCCGGAAATATCCTTTCAAGTATTTCAGCATTTTTACCATAGCATTGCGCTTGTGACTGTTGCTGTGTATATTTTGCACCCAATTTTATAAAAATATGATGCCATGCATTTATATGGTAACTCATATCTTCTATCATGGTTCCATTAAGATCAAATAAAAAAGCTTTTATCATAATTTATCCAATGTATTATTTATAATGTAAAATACTACAATCAATATAAGTTTAAGAAATAGTAATGTTTGTATTTACAAATACATGATTTGAGACAAGTTTAATAAGTCTCACATTATGATTTGCAGCGATTATGTTTTTTACTTGGCAGAAATTTGTTTTATCATTCACAACGAAACATGTTGTTTCGATAAAATAAAATTTATGAAAAATATTTTCCCCATTTTCGCCATTCTAATTGCAACAATATCTTGCAGTATGTTTAAGTCAGTAACATCTAACACTACCATTACCCCACAAAATAGTTTTGTCTTGGGTAATAATGAACATGGCGTATTTTCTGTAAAACTTAAAAACATATCTAAAAATGAAGTGGTGTTGCACAAAGCGCCAATTGCCGGTGGTAAGCACTCTTTTGTAACCGTTCATCCTAACGAAACTGTTAAAGTGACGATGGAAGAAAATACCGCTCTGGTTATAGAAAACAACACGAGCGATACCGCATCTGTAGACTTATATATAAAAGGCGATACAGGATTAAGTATGGGATACAAAAAATAAGGGGGGTCAGTTAAAAAGTATGCTATTATGGAACTAGCCAACTTGCATTTAATATAGCACCATTTTCATAATTAAATTCAGCTCGCTTATGCCCACTGTTATTTAGCCAGAGCCACTCAACCCAGTTGGCATGCGTACAAACAACAGCAAAGTTTTTTCTTCCCACTTCGCTTTCTTCCATTGAGGGGTTGGTTTTCAAAAATGCTTCTGGCAAGCCAGATGTAGGTATGTTGCTTTTTTGTGAGGGGCTTTGTTCACCCATGTAAATTTTTCTGCCGGCGGCTGGAGTATTTTGCCATGCGGCATCAGCTATTGCATCATGTTGATGAAGAATACTTTTACCTCCTGCTCTTATTTGTAGCCTTGCAGCACTGTCATAAAACAACCAGCTTGTATTTTCATTATGTTGAAGATCATTCCATTTGCAGCTTCTTATATCCGTTTGAAAAAAAAGTTTTTTTTCCGCAGTAATAACTTTACGCAAAACGACTGTCCGTGTTACCGGCAAGTTGCCTTTTACATTTGCAACTACAGGATTGTGAAAGGGATCTTTGCTACGCAATGAACCATTAAGCAACCTAAGCCAACAGTCTTTTTCAATTTCATTTAATGTGTAGGTAAGTCCGTCTTTTTTTATTGTCTCTTCCACTTTTTTTACAAAGGTATTTTTATATTTTTTTGCCCTTTTACGTGAACCGAAACTAATATACATTTACCTTCTTCATTTGTTTCAAAAGCAAGCCCTTCTTTTATTTCGTCGTAAACGGAAATTATTTTACCCGCTTTATCTGTATAAGTCTCCGTAACTTTTTTTATGGTTGGATATTGAATTTTTATATAAGCCAATGTGCTGCCGCAGCCAACCTGTGTAGGTGTTTTAAATGATGGAGAAGAGGTAGAAATCTGTTTTATTTTTTTACCTTCTTTGCGGTTACTGAATAAGGCTGTGGTAAAGTATTGTACAGTATCTTTTTTGTTTGCCTTCCATTGCAAAATCAAATTGTTTTTTGATGTGTCCGCAGCAGCAGGATCTCCCATTATTTGCAATGCTTCATCAAAACCCTGGTTAATGATTAGCTGCGCAATTCTTTCTCCCGCAAAAATGGTATCGTTTGCAAGCGAGGCAACAAGCTTGCCGGTTGAATCTGCTTTTTTTGTAGAATCTGTTGATGATAAGGCAACAACAATAATCTTTGGAATACTGTCACTCTTTATCACTGTCTGTTCTTTCACATTTTGACTGCAGGAAAATAGAATAAAGCAAAAGGGTAAAATAATGAATGTAAAAAGTTTCATTGTTTTTAAAAAATTAAAAGATGGCAAAAAATAAATTCCCGAATATAAATCGGTAAAAAAGATGATACAATAATAAAGCCGCAGTCTTGTAAAACTGCGGCTTAAACTTAAAAATGAAAAAATTTATTTATGATCCACAAGCTTCACAACTTTCCGGATTATCCAGCGAGCAGGAAATTGCAGCCTGTTGCTCATCTTTTGTCTGATTTAGTACAGCTGCATCAACAGTAAACTTAATGGCATCTGCGGCAGCTTTTGTTCTTAAATAATACATGCCCGTTTTCAATCCCTTTTTCCATGTATAGAAGTGCATAGAGGAAAGCTTTGCAAAATTTGGCTGCTCTACAAATAAATTTAATGATTGCGACTGGCAAATAAATGCGCCTCTGTCTGCACTCATGTCGATTACCGTTTTTTGTTTTATCTCCCAAACCGTTTTATAAATCTCTTTTAAGTTAGCAGGTATTTCTTCAATATTTTGAACAGATCCATTGGCAGCAATAATGCGTTGCTTCATGTTGTCATTCCACAAATTAAGTTTGCCAAGGTCTTTTAATAAATGCTTGTTCACCACTGCAAATTCTCCGCTTAAAACCCTGCGGTTATATATGTTGGATGTGTATGGTTCAAAACATTCGTTGTTGCCTAAAATTTGTGAGGTAGATGCGGTAGGCATTGGCGCCAATAACAAAGAATTTCTTACACCATGTGCCATTACATTTTTACGCAACCCTTCCCAATCATGTCTTTCACTTGGAGCAACATCCCACAAATCAAACTGAAATTTGCCTTCGCTTAATGGGGAACCTTTAAATGTTTCGTATGCTCCATCTTTTTGTGCAAGCTCACAACTTGACGTCATTGCTGCAAAGTAGATCGTTTCAAAAATATTTTTGTTTAACAGCTTTGCCATTTCACTTTCAAAAGGTAAACCAAGCATCATAAACACATCTGCTAAGCCCTGTACACCAATACCAATTGGACGATGGCGAACATTACTTCTTTCTGTTTCAGGTATCGGATAATAGTTACCATCAATAACTTTATTCAAATTACGGGTAACAATTTTGGTTACTTCAACCAGCTTTTCAAAATTAAATGTAGCGCCTTCTACAAATCTTGGTAATGAAAGAGAAGCAAGGTTACAAACTGCTGTTTCTTTGTCATCGCTGTATTCAATAATTTCTGTACATAAATTACTGCAACGGATTGTTCCTAAATTTTTCTGATTGCTCTTCGCATTTGCTGCATCTTTATATAATACATATGGCGTTCCTGTTTCTATCTGTGATTCCAACACAGCATTCCATAATTCTCTTGCCTGTATTGTTTTTTTCGCTTTTCCTTCCTGCTCATATTTTGTGTACAATTCATCAAACTCCGCACCGTGTGTAGTGTGTAAGTTTTGTGCTTCGTTCGGGCAAAACAAACTCCATACGCCATCAGCTTCTACACGCTTCATAAACAAATCGGGTATCCAAAGCGCAAGGAATAAATCTCTTGCACGCATTTCTTCTTTACCGTGGTTTTTTCTCAATTCTAAAAACTCAAACACATCTGCATGCCATGGTTCTAAGTATACAGAAAAAGCTCCTTTCCTTTTTCCACCACCCTGGTCTACATAACGGGCAGTATCGTTAAAAACACGCAACATTGGTATAATACCGTTGGAAGTACCGTTGGTTCCTTTTATATAACTACCTGTTGCTCTTACATTGTGAATGTTTAACCCAATACCGCCGGCAGCTTGTGAAATCATAGCACAATCTTTAAGCGTATCATAAATGCCGGATATGCTGTCTTCCTTCATGCTTAGTAAAAAGCAACTGCTCATTTGTGGTTTTGGCGTGCCTGCATTAAACAAAGTTGGTGTTGCGTGAATGAACCACTTTTCACTCATCAAATTATAAGTTTCAATTGCAGCCTCTACATCTGTTTTATGTATCCCTAAAGCTACACGCATAAATAAATGCTGAGGACGCTCTGTAATTTTACCATTTACTTTTAAGAGGTAAGATTTTTCGAGTGTTTTAAATCCGAAGAAATCAAAATGATAATCTCTTTCATAAATGATGGCAGCATCTAACAAATCAGCATTTTCTTTTATAACAGCATACACATCATCTGCCAGCAACGGCGCAGGCGCATTTGTCTTATCATCTATATAATTGTACAATAATTCAGCAGTTTCGCTAAACGATTTCTTAGTGTTTTTATGCAAGTTGCTTACTGCTATTCTTGCGGCAAGTACTGCAAAATCGGGATGGCGGGTTGTAAACGAAGCAGAGGTTTCTGCTGCAAGATTATCGAGTTCTGTGGTAGTTACATTGTTGTAAATACCTGCCACTACTTTTTTTGCAATTTCAATTATGTCTTCGCTTTTTAATTGAAGGCCATAACTTAGTTTCATTACACGAGATGTAATTTTATCAAAGTGTACTGCTTCTTTTTTGCCATTTCTTTTAATTACCTGCATGTGTGGTTAGTATTGAGTAGTGAGTATTTAAGAATAAAAACAAAAGATCAAAGACAAAAGATTCGTCTATAATAATAAGTCGTTTATTTTTTTAAATATTTTTGTTTTATTGTTTCAGCAAATGCATTTAGCATTCTCTGTATTTCTGTTATTTTTTGTGTCAGATCTTCGAAATTTATATCATTTACATATTTTAACTTGTTTGATATAATTAACTGTGTTTCGTTTTCATAAGCAGAGCCAATTGAAATAGATAAAAAATGAAAAAATTCTTTATCACTTGTTCTACTCGACCCTTCTGCGATATTTGATGATATTGACACCGCTGATCGTCTTAACTGACTTATCAATCCAAATTTTTCCTCTGTAGGAAAAGTTGCAGTGTATTTATATATTTCAACACAGAAATCAATTGTCTTTTGCCAAACTTTCAATTCTTTGAAATTGTGCATTGTTTCCTGTCTTTATTGTTTTGTCTTTAATCTTATATCTTTCTTAAAAATCTTCATCCATCGAAAACACCTTACTCGCATTTTCTTTTACGCCAGATTTTTGGTATTCCCCTACACGCTTTTCGAAGAAGTTTGTTTTGCCCTGCAAAGAAATCAATTCCATAAAGTCGAAAGGGTTTATGTTGTTGTATATTTTGCTGCAACCAAGTGCAACTAATAAACGATCTGCTACAAACTCGATATAATCGCACATTAATTTTGAGTTCATTCCAATCAGGCCAACAGGCAATGCATCCGTTACAAATTCTTTTTCTATTTCTACAGCGTCTCTAATAATTTGTGTTACTGTTTCTTTTGGAAGTTGCTCCTGCAAATGTTGTGTGTAAAGCATACATGCAAAATCGCAATGCAATCCTTCATCTCTGCTGATGAGTTCATTTGCAAATGCAAGTCCCGGCATTAAGCCTCTTTTCTTTAACCAGAAAATAGAACAGAACGAACCCGAGAAGAAAATACCTTCTACTGCGGCAAAAGCAATTAACCTTTCTGCAAACGAACCTTTGTCAATCCAACGCAAAGCCCACTCGGCTTTTTTCTGAACACATTCAATGGTGTCGATTGCCCTCAATAGTCTGTCTTTTTCTACAACATCTTTTATGTAAGTATCTATAAGAAGGGAGTACGCTTCACTGTGTATATTTTCTATCATTACCTGAAAGCCATACATGCAGCGGGCTTCAGGGTATTGTACTTCTTTTAAAAAATTTACAGCAAGGTTCTCGTTCACAATACCATCGCTTGCAGCAAAAAATGCCAATACATGTTTTATAAAGAAACGCTCATCCTCAGTAAGTTTGTTTGCCCAATCTTGTACATCGGTAGTGAGGTCTAATTCTTCTGCTGTCCAAAAGCTGGCTTCGGCTTGTTTGTACATTTGCCAGATATCCTGGTGCTTAATTGGGAAAAGTACAAAGCGGTCTTTATTATCAGCTAAAAGCGGTTCGATGTGCATCAGTTATAATTTTTAGAAATGTTTTGGTTGTTGAAAAGAGCGTTTTAATGTAATTGGCGACGGAAATTCCAAAACATAGTTTCAAACTCTTCTAAAACAATATTACTAATCATTTGATAGATTAATTTCTATTAGTTTTTCACAGGATGTTTACAAAATAAGGAGATGCAATATGGACAAAGGATGCAGCCAAAAAAATTAGTTTTCCACTTTAGAAATGCACATTATAGGGATAACTTTTATATTTTATTAGATTAATTTTTGGTAGCATAATTGTATAGTATGTTATGTAATTATTATTTTTAATTTAAAACCAATATCATGGCTACATACAGAACAATTTTATTTGCTGGAATGATCGTTTTCTCACTAACGCAGTGCAAGCAATCTACGAGTACTTCTACAACTACTCAAAAACAAGTATTGCCGCAAATGACTCAAGAGGAAGGCAAAATAATTACTTCCCGGGAAATTAATGTTTGGGAATATTCAAAAACAAAACAACTCGATAAATTGCGTGAAATACTTGCCGATGATTACGTGGGATATTTTGCAACAGGCAATATGCAGCCGAGCGATGTAATAAACCTTTTAAGGAAATCAACTTTTACTTCTTATCATTTATCTAATATTAATGTGAAGCCTGTGGCTGAAGATGTAGCTATTATTACGTACAATGTTTTACAAGATGTTACAGGTGCCGATGGCGACAAGTGGATCCCCGAAGTGGCTGCTGCAGCTACGTACGTAAAACGTAATGGAGTTTGGTACTCAGTATTTTATCAGGAAATGCCCTTGAAATAACAAAAACAATACTTTAGCCATAGTGTTAAAGAAATCTACAACAAATATTTTTTTCATAAATTTAGTCGCTTAAACAAGACTATGAAAAAAATATTTACATTTTTATTAATTGTTCCCTTTTATCAATTTTCATCTGCACAAACGTTTTCTGCTGAGCAAGCTGCAAAAAAAGTAGGCGATAGTATAAAAGTATGTGATAAAATATACGGGGGTAGATTTTTTGAAACATCTAAAGGATCGCCAACTTTGTTGAATATGGGCGCAGCTTATCCAACAAGTCCGCTAACTATTATGATACCCGGAGAAGTTAGAATTAAAATGGTTGGAGCCCCAGAACAAGAGCTGAAAGACAAAAATATATGTGTTGTGGGTAAGGTTATTTTGTTTAAAGAAAAACCCGAAATAGTTATTTACAATGTATCGCAAATAAGAATTCAATAATAAAGTATAAAAAAGAGGCTGTCTCATAACTACGAGACAGCCTCTTTTTATTCAGATCCCTGATGGAGAGATGTAGTCGTTTAAGCCAACCTCAGACATCTTTTTTATTTATGAGATAGCCTCTTTTTTGTAAATTTAATTAAACCGCTGTTGGTACAAACTTTAAAGAGATTGAATTCACACAATGCCTTGTATTTTTTTCAGTTAACCTTTCGCCAATAAATACATGCCCAAGGTGGGCATCACAATTATTGCAAACTATTTCCACCCTGCTTCCATCAGCATCTGGCACTCTTTTTACAGCACCTGCAATTTCATCATCAAAACTTGGCCACCCACAACGGCTGTCAAATTTATCTTTTGAAATATAAAGAGGAGCATCGCATCGCCTGCAATGGTAAATGCCTTCCACTTTGTTGTCATTGTATTCACCGGTAAAAGGTCTTTCAGTTCCTTTTTTTACAATTACATATTCTTCTTCTGGTGTTAACTTATTTAAATTCATATTAGATATTTTATCTTATTTATAAACAAATATTATGCTGTTTTGTATAATATGAAACATAATTACAAATTGAATTGTCCGTTTCACAAAAAAACGGCACTTGAAAGTGGCGTAATATTTTTTAAAATTATTTTATCTTCCTCTGCTAAAACTCCTTTGCCCGTCGCTGCTGCCAAATTGTTTTGGTCTTCCCTGGTTGTTTCCGCCTCTTGAAGCACCACCTAAACTACGTTGTGGCCTTGCCTGCTGTTTGGGTCTGCCTTGTATACCGTTAAAAGTTACATGGTAAGGGTGGTTGCTGTTTAATGGAATTTGCTTGCCAATCAATTTATGAATATCCCTTAGTGCTTCTGTTTCTTCTGCTTCGCAAAACGAAAACGAAATACCACTTGCACCTGCACGACCTGTACGGCCAATACGGTGAACATAGGTTTCAGCAATATCGGGCAATTCATAATTAATTACATGCGTCAAATCATCTACATCAATTCCTCTTGCAGCAATATCTGTCGCAACTAATATTCTGGTCGATCTGTTTTTAAAATTAGACAATGCTCTTTGTCTTGCATTCTGCGATTTGTTGCCATGAATAGCTTCAGCACTTATGCCCAACTTTACAAGATCTTTTACTACTTTATCTGCACCATGTTTGGTACGGGTAAAAACCAATGCGGTTTCAATACCGGCATCGGCTAAAATAAATTTAAGCAAAGCAGCCTTGTTTTGTTTTTCAACATAATAAAGCGATTGCGTAATGGTTTCTGCTGTGGAGGAAGCAGGTGTTACTTCTACTTTTTCAGGATTGGTAAGAATGCTGTTTGCCAGCGATTGAATTTCGTTTGGCATAGTTGCAGAGAAAAAAAGCGTTTGTCTTTTTGTAGGCAATTTGGTAATTACTCTTTTCACATCATGCACAAAACCCATATCCAACATACGGTCAGCTTCATCCAATACAAAAATTTCTACTTCTCTTAAGTTGATGAAACCCTGGTTCATCAAATCCAATAACCTGCCTGGTGTTGCTACTAATATATCTACTCCTCTTTTAAGTTCGCTTACCTGTGGGCCCTGGTTTACGCCACCAAAAATTACCAGGTTTCTTAAACGAAGATTAGCGCCGTAGGAATTAAAACTTTCCTGAATTTGTATGGCAAGTTCCCTTGTTGGTGTAAGAATAAGTGCACGAATGGGGCGTTGCCCTGCACTTGGCATTGTTTTTGGCTTTGCCAAAAGTTGCAGCATTGGTATTGCAAATGCAGCAGTTTTTCCGGTACCGGTTTGGGCACATCCAAGCAAATCTCTGCCTGCCAGTATAAAAGGAATAGCTCCTTGTTGAATGGGTGTAGGCTTTGTATAGCCTTCGGTATCAAGCGCATCTAGTATGGGCTTAATTAAATTTAAGTCTGTAAATAACAAAATATGTTGTTTTAATAAATGAGTGCGGAAATGAAGACGGGCTTCATCACTAAAAATGGAGAATGCTTAAGTTCGTAAAGCATCTTATTGGGGAAGTGTATAAATAAAAATCTACAATAAATATCCGGGCTTTTAATGCCGCTGTGTTAATGAACTGCTGCGAAGGTAGAGATTTCAACTCAAGATTTCAGAAAATTAATATAAATCAATATCAAATTCCAATTTTTATCTTGGAGCGGTATGTGTATTAGGTTAGTAAAGATCTTTTTTAAACTTCGGCAGACTTTAATAAATCTTGATGAAATTTGCCAAATTTCCTTTGGCTTTTATTATCAAACCAAGTACAATTTATAATTTCGGTTTCATGTGATTCCTCAGGCACCCTGTTTTGAAAAGAGGCTAGTAAATCACTCCATATAACATATGAGTCGACAGTCATAATTGGTCCTCCGGATTTAAGTTGAACTACATCACCTCTTTTAAAGTTTTGTTTTATTTCTTGTTTCATAACGATTTTTAAATTTTAATCCAAATATCTTCTTCAGTCCAATTCTGTGAAAATCCCAATTCTTTTAAATTTATTTGTGGGTTTGCTTCAATTAAATCATGCAAACTTTCTTTAAAAAAACAATCTATATTCAAAGATTGTATACTAAACTGAATAATACACAATACAGAGTATAAACTATCATGTTCAATTGATTTATGACCCTTCAAAAAAATATTTTTTTCTCTGCTTGGCATTTTGGGAGGAAACATAAAAGTACGGTAAATTAACTTTTGATGATGAGCACATTGATTTCTTAAATAACTCAAACTTATAAGCCAAGATTCAAAAAATTTTTGATTGGTATTAAATTTTGAAGAAATATCATTTCTAATTTCTGTCGATAACATATTCTGATATAAAACAGAGCAAGTACCAAAAGAAATTATTTCCATTATAACCCATGAAGGAGGAAGAGAAGGATAACTAAAATTGAAATTGTATTTTCTTATAGAATAATCTTGCGAGTCTTTACAGTCTTTAGTTAATTTTAAAATAAATTTATCATAGCCTGATTGAAAATTTGGATCCGTAGTTGAACTAAAAGCACTTTTGAAGAGATCATTTTTTAAATACCAATGACTGCCGTAATTTATGGACATGTAATAATTCAATAAAGCTTTAAATGATATTTCTATGTGCGATAAAGCATCAAAAATGATTGACCTTAGGAAGCAATCAAACTTATAATCATCAATAATATAGCTAAATAAAGTGTTTTCTGAGAACGAATAATCTCCTCGAGAATCTGGAACATGAAAAATATTCGAAAAAGTTTTGATTTTATTGAAGCCTATTTGATTAATCCACTTCTTTGCTAACTCAATATCTTCTATCAATAATCCTTTACTCAGCAAGATTTCAATTAAACCATCAATTGTCTTAGGAGGAGAACTATAGGTCATGGATAGTATAAAAAAAAATAGCCCCGGCAGATTGCGCTTACTAAAATAAGCAGAGGCGTGCCGGGTACTGATATGTAAACATACTAATATTTTCTCAATACACAGTACCTTCTGTGTTAAAATTAAAAATCATGAAAATTACTTACTTACCATCCATCTGTAGAAAAGCACCACTCATCAAAATATAAAAAAATAATTCTTCCTTTAATATTGATTTTCAAATAATTAAAAAATTACATCGCCAACTACCATAAAATAAAAGGTATTATGTGTTGCATAGTACCAAACTAAACCTATCTTTGTTTTATCAAAGTGGGAAAATAGAAACCATAAAATTTTTAAGACATGAATATTGATAACACAGCAAGCCAGATGCGCAAAGGGGTTTTGGAGTTTTGCATTTTATCGGTAATAAAACAGGGAGAAGCTTACCCGTCAGATATTATTGATAAAATGAAAGCAGCCAACCTCAACATTTTTGAAGGCACCTTGTATCCTTTGCTTACAAGATTAAAAAATGCAGAATTGCTTACTTACCGGTGGGTTGAAAGTAACAGCGGACCGCCACGAAAGTATTTTATGCTTACTGACAAAGGTGCAGATTTTTACAAAGAGCTTGAAGCGACGTGGAGCGAACTTGCCAACGCAGTGGCAGCATTAACCAAATAAAAACAACAACCTCAACAACAACATTAACAACACAATTATTACATCATGAAACAAGTAATAAATATAAATTTTCAAGGCAGGGTAGTTCCAATAGAAGTATCTGCTTACGATATATTAAAAGCTTATGTAGATAGTTTGTCCCGTCATTTTTCTATGGAAGATGGTAAGGATGAAATCATTAACGATATAGAAAATCGTATTGGAGAATTATTTCAGGAAAGAATAAAAGCAGGTGCAGTTTGCATAACAGATGAAGATGTAAATGCCATTATAAAAAGCATTGGCAGACCCGAAGATTTTGATGATGCAGATCCATCTGCTACAACTGGTAATACTGATGCTGCAGAGCAAAACACGCAACAACAGCAGCAATCTTCCGCTACAAATACTTCCGGAAAAAGAAGATTGTTTAGAGACGAAAACCATAAACTGGTAGGTGGAGTTTGTAGCGGAATTGCTAATTATTTCGATATAGATATAGTAATAGTAAGAATTGTATTTCTTGTATTGTTGTTTTCTTTCGGTATAGGTTTTATACCATACGTTATTTTATGGATAGCTGTGCCGAGTAGCGCCACTACGGTAATTGGGAGTAGAAGAAAAAAATTGTACAGAGACAACGATGAAAAATACATAGCCGGTGTTTGCAGTGGTATTGGCAATTATTTAGGAATAAATGCATGGATACCAAGAGTGCTTTTCTTGCTGCCATTGTTATCTTTTGCCAGCAAAAACAGATGGGGAAATTGGGGTGATTATGGAGATTTTAATTTCTTCAGCTTTAGTCCGGGAGCTTTGTTCATTTATATAATATTATGGCTTGTACTGCCGGAGGCTAAAACTACAGCTGAAAAGCTGGAAATGAAAGGTGAAAAAGTAGATATGAACACTATTAAAAACTCTGTCGTGGAAGAAATGAAAGGTGTACAGGAGAGGGTTCAAAAATTTGGAAAAGAAGCGGTAAATGTGGCAAACGAAAGAGGAAAAGTTTTTGGTGCAGAAGCGGGTTCATTGGCAAAAAAAGGAAGCCGTTCACTTGGTGATGTTATTGCAATGCTGGTTAAAGGAATTGTATATTTTATTCTTGGGGTTGTAGGAATATCATTGATTATTGCATTGTTTGCTTTTGGTATTGCAGCAATGGGCGTTTTTCCAATGAAAGATTTTTTACTCACCCGGGGTTGGCAAAATGTATTTGCATGGGGAACGCTGTTGTTCTTTATTATAGCCCCAATGATTGCAGTAATTACATGGATAATAAGAAAGCTTGCCAAAATGAAAACAGGCAGCAAAATGCTTAAATTAGGTTTTAGCGCAATGTGGGTTATTGGTTGGGTAAGTGTCATATTATTGATAGCTTCTCTTTCAAAAGATTTCAGGCATTCATCCAACATAAACGAGCAGGAAGTTTTTTTATCAAATCCCGGAGTTCAATCTCTTGAAATAACGACACTTGCACCGGGTACGAGGTTTACAAGAAACCGCTGGTTTAGTATGGAGCCATTTGAGGGCACGGACGAAGACAGCGCAGTTATTAGAAATACAACCATACATATTGTAAAAGCTACAAATGACAGCTTTAGGGTTAGTATGATAAGAACTGCCTGCGGCAACACAAGAAGAAATGCGGATACACTTGCTTCGCTCATTAATTTTAATGCAGAGCAAAAAGATTCATTGCTTGTAATAGATCAGGGAATAAATATTAATAAAGTAAATAAGTTTAGAAACCAGCATGTTATCATTACAGTGTACGTTCCTGTGGGCAAAAAAATAAAAATAAACGATCGGGTAAATACGTCATCAAGAATAAATTTTAGTGGTCCATTTAATAATAATTGGGAGAGAGACTTTGAAAGTATAAAGTTTGAAAACCTGGAAGATGGCTGGGACGAAGGTGAGTGGTATACGATGACAAAGGATGGTCTTTTTACAAAAGATGGCAAGCCGGCAGACAGTTACAGAAGAAACAATAAAAACAGAAGCATAATAGAAGTAAGAGAAGGAAAAGAAAGGTTACGTATAGATAGAAACGGAATAACAATAGAAGATAACAATGACAGCGAAGGAAACTACCGTTACAATGATAAGCCAATGGATAAATTTGATTCTATAAAATTGAACATTAAAAAAGAAGAAAAGCGTTACAAAGATTCACTGCAAAAAGAAAAAGAAAAAATAGAAAAGCAATTGGAGAAATACGACAACAGGGAGGAAAGCAATACTTTTTTATTAAAGTCACTTCCTTTTAAAAACGCCATGGTTTTATTCAATTAATGAACGGGTTAAGTTGAGGTTGAATAAAGTCCTGCCGGTAGTGGTGGGGCTTTTTTTTTATTTACATTTGCGCACACAAAAATAAGATATGAAAAATACTCCCTTTACGGATAAACACATTGCACTAGGCGCTAAAATGGCTGACTTTGCCGGTTTCAATATGCCTATTTCTTATACCGGTATAAACGATGAGCACGCAGCAGTACGCCACAGTGCAGGGGTATTTGATGTGAGCCACATGGGAGAGTTTATGGTAAAGGGGCCCGATGCGCTTGACCTTATTCAACGGATTACTACAAATGACGCAT
>JBBRPX010000006.1:0-36567 GCA_038227505.1 Chitinophagales bacterium | reverse complement strand
AATTTCGGGTGTGCAGTAAGTACAGCCGGGAATGTTATTGTAATCCATTGGCGTTACTTTTTGCCCGCATAAATGTTCTGCTGCATTTATACCTTCTTTACCTGCAACATGCGCCAATGACTGACCCGGAGTGCAATCGCCAATGGCGTATAATCCTTTAATATTTGTTTGCCCAAAAGCATCAACAGTAATTTTTCCTTTCTCAGTTTTTACACCCAATTCTTCCAAGCCTATATTTTCAATGTTAGCAATAATTCCAACTGCACTTAATAAAATGTCTGCTTCCAATACCACATCTCCTGTAGGCGTTTTTACTGTTGCTTTTACGCCTTCACCGCTGGTATCAACTTTCAGCACTTCGCTGCTCGTCATGATGGTGATGCCTTGCTTTTTAAATTGCTTTTCTAATTCTTTGCTGATGTCTTCGTCTTCTACAGGAACAATTCTTGGCATAAATTCAACAATGGTAACTTTTGTATTCATGCTGTTGTAGAAATAGGCAAATTCACAACCTATAGCGCCGCTGCCACAAACAATGATACTTTTTGGCTGGTTAGGTAACACCATTGCTTTTCTGTATTCAACAATTTTTTCACCGTCAATTGGCATAGCAGGCAATTCTCTTGCTCTTGCACCGGTTGCAATTATTATATTGCCTGCCTCGTGTGTTTGTTTTGTGCCATCCGCAGCAGTCACTTCAAGTTTATTTGAAGCTATTAATTTACCGGTTCCCATTATTACATCAATCTTATTTTTCTTCATAAGAAATGTAACACCCCTACTCATTTTGTCTGCAATGCCACGGCTTCTTTTTATGACTGCATCAAACTCCGCCATCGGGTTTTCTATTTTAATGCCATAGTCTGCTGCATGTTTTGCATACTCAAATACCTGCGCACTTTTAAGCAAAGCTTTTGTAGGAATACAACCCCAGTTTAAACAAATTCCGCCAAGGCTTTCCTTTTCAACAATAGCTACTTTTTTGCCAAGCTGGCTTGCACGAATAGCTGCAGGATAACCACCCGGCCCACTCCCTAATACAATTACATCATATGCCATAAAAATAAATTTGATTCTGTTTTAAATAATTGCCGCAAAGGTAAAAGTTATAATGGATACTTTAGTACCGCGTAATTGAATAATTTAAACTGTAATATTTATTATCAGCTGTTCATTACCGAACCGGCATTTATATCAATTGTTTGCCCCGTAATGGATGTTTGATTTACTAAGTAATTTATAAGTGCTGCAACTTCTTCAGGCTCACTCATTTTTTTAAGCGGAACACTTTGCATGGCTATATCAAAAAATTCGTTTTTAGTAATGCCAATGCCATCAGCAATGCCCTGCAAGCCATTTTGTGCCATATCTGTATTAACCCAACCCGGACAAATAGCATTTACCAGAATATTTTCAGGTGCATACTCCACTGCCCAGCTGCGCATAAGCCCAAGCAGTCCAGCTTTCGATGCACAATAAGCTGAATAATTTGCAACACCCAATCTTGCCAAAACAGAAGACGTAATTACTATTTGTTTATAAAGATTTTTGCTGCGTTTTAAAGCCGGTAAAAAATATTGTACAGTTAGATATGTGCCAGTTAAATTTGTATTAATTATATCATTCCAACGGTCATGTTTTCCAAAATTATTTTCCCCACCAATTCCTGCATTTGCAACTATTCCATCTAGCAGTAAGCTTTCGTTCTTTTTTAATAAATTTTCAATGGCAGTTTTATTGGTAAGGTCAGCCAAAAAAATGTTATGGCTATTTTTCGGTAAAAGAGCCAAGGTTTCTTGTAAATTATTCTCATTTCGTCCTAATAAAAAACAAGTATGACCGTTTGTTGCAAGTAAAACTGTTATAGCCCTGCCAATTCCGCTTCCTGCTCCTGTTATTAAATAATTCATAAAATAAATTTGAAATTCACTGCATAATATTATAAAAATTCTTCTTTTTTTTCTTCTTTTTTTAAAATTTCGTCTCGGGCTTTTAGGGTATGAATACTTACGTTCAATTCAAAACCTATTAGAAGAGCCAGAGAATTTAGATAGATGAGTGCCATCAACATCATTATCGTGCCGATGGAACCATACAACGCATTGTAACGTGCAAAATTTGAAACGAACAAGGAAAAAGCTAATGTGGCGATTAAGCTTAAAGTAGTTGCCAGTACAGTACCCGCAGACGAAAAGTTCCATTTTTTTTGTACAGCTGGTGCATATCTAAAAATAAATCCGATCGTTAAATAAACCAACAATATTATTAATATCCAACGGGAATATGTAATGATTGTTCTTAGTGTATTACTTTGTACCACCATTTTTAATAATGCTCCTTGCATTATTAAAAGTATAAAATAGCCGAATAACAAGCCAAAAATTACGATGGTTAAACGAAGTGCTACTCCTCGTTTTTGTAATCCTTTTCGTTTTTCAAAACCTTCATAATTTTTATTGAATGAACGCATAATACCCATAACCCCATTAGATGAGAAAAATAAAGTGAGTAATAATCCGAAGGAAAGCAGCCCTAATTTATTGCCATCTATAAAGGTGTCTGCAAAAGCAATAACCTGCTTATTGTATACTTTCGAAGGAATAATATCCAGTATTAAACTGTGGAGCTGGTATTTTATACTTCTTTTAGAAAGAAAGGGAAGATTGGGTATGAGTGTAAATAAAAATAATAATGAAGGCGGCAATGCCATTATAAAATTATAAGCAATTGCAGAAGCCCGTTCTGCCAGCCCCTGCTGTTTAATCTGCTTTCTAAAAAACTGCAATACATTATAAGCCGGCAACCCCTGAAAGCCTGGTAAATGCCAATTTTTACTTTTAGATAAAATAATTGGGATAGGTGAATATGATAATATTGTACGTTGTAATTTGTTCAAGAATACGTTGAGCTATTTATAAATTTTATATTATTTTTTGTGGAAATCATTGATTGATCAATTTATCAGAACTATCTTGCTTGCTTATTATTAAACTATCCAATGCTTTTTGATATGCCTTAGCAAAAATTAAATGTTGTGCATAGGTAGATGCAAAATTTGAATAGCCCTTAAAATCGGGTTTTGCCACAAAAAATATATAATCTGTTTCAGGCGAATCTAACACAGCATCTATCGTTTTAGTAGATGGTGTGCAGATTGGGCCTGGTGGTAATCCGGCATTTCTGTAAGTATTGTAGGGCGATTCGTATTGCAAATGTCCACGCAGAATTCTTTTTAAACCAAAATTCCTCATCGCATATTTTACTGTTGGGTCTGCTTCCAGCTTTTGGCCTGTTGCTATGCGGTTCCTATACACACTTGCTATTAAAAGTTTATCCTCAGGTTTATTTGTTTCTTCTTCTACAATGCTTGCCATTGTATAGACTTGTTTTGTGGTAAGGTTTTTTGAAGAAGCTTTTTTTAATCGCTCATCCGTCCAAAATTTTTCTTCTTCGCTTTTTAACCTGCCAAAGAGCTTTTTAAAATTAGTGTTCCATTTTAATAAATATGTATTTGGTATAACCGCTGTCATTACTGTATTTGTATCCAGCTTATAATTTTTTAATGAATCATTGTTCATTAAAAAACGAATAACTTCTGTGGAGTCGCACTCAAAATTATTACCGATTTTTGACGCAAGATCTTCTTTTGTACGCAGCTTATTTATAACAAGTTTTACAGGAGCTTGAAACCCACTGTTCAACATTCTTACCAACCCAAGTAGGCTGCTGTTATCTCTTATTTCGTATTTACCCGGCTTTATATTGTTTGGATATTTTAATTGCCCTGCTATTTTATCAAAGAAAAAAGTACCTGAAATAATATTTTGTTTTTTTAAAGATGTCTTTACTTCATTGTAATTAGATCCTGTCTTTATGTAAAAAAACTTATCCGCCGGTGAAGATATTGTTGGCCCAAAAACTTGCCATGCGCAGTAGCCAGCAATAACCAACAATAACATAAAAAGAAAGCCAATAATTTTTTTCATACAAATTTTTAGATAATAGTGCAATATAAAAATAAAAAACCCTGCCTTTAAAAAAGCAGGGTTCATTTATAATAATATTTACATTAAGGAGTTTTAGTTGGTGCTGTTGTGCCCGGCATTGGTGTATTAGTAGCAGGGGTTGGTTGCGCTTTTTGTTGTGGGGCACTTGTTGCACCTTTTAGTAGATCGTCATTTTTTGAAGAACCTGTACCATCTTTTGGGATAAATACCGGCGATAACAAACAAAGAATTCCTACAACTGCTGCAAAAACCCACGTACCTTTTTCCATAACATCCGTAGACTGTTTTACACCCATTAATTGGTTGCTAAAACCTCCTAACGACCCGGATATTCCGCCTCCTTTTGGATTTTGAATAAGTACAATAAAGCCTAAAATTATTGATGAAACGATAATTAGAATTCCAAATATTATTAACATGTTATTTTTTTAAAGAGTCAATTCTGGCTGCAAAGTAAGCACTTTTCGCAGGATTTAGCAAACTTAATTTATTATAAATATCAACGGCTTTGGTGTATTTGTTTTGCAAAATATAAGCTTCTGCCATTGCTTCTGTCACAACTTCCTCTTCAACATTACTTTTTTCAGCTTGGGTTTGCACAGCCGTGTCCGTTATTTTGGTTACTGCGGCCAATTTATCAGGATGAACTTTTTTCATGGTTTTTAACCAGGCCGTGAAGCTTTTTAGCTGTTTACCAAGTTTATCCGCTCCCAATGCCTCCTCACTTAATTTTATACCCTGAGAAGCGAAATAGTCTGATGCATGCAGTGGCTCAAATAAAATTTCTTCTTTTACAATTGACTCTTCTTCCTCGTTTTCTAATACTTCTGGTAACGTTGTTGAAGATAAACTTTCTGATGCAATTGTGTTGTCAACGGTCAGATGGTCGTCAACCAACTGAGCCTGTAAATAAAAATTGCTGGAATAAAACAAGGCTGTTTTTGCAGCAATATCATTGTATGATGTCGTATTTGGAGTGCTATTTTTTAAGGTATAAAAGTGCGCTAATCCAAAATATGGATATTCGTCAGTTACATTTTTTAAAAATGCAGGAACGTCAGTATTCTCATCTATGGTATTAAATATTTTTGTAAAAAGTTGTTGGTAGGCCATTGTGAAAGCTATGTTTAAATTACCAGTTCGAAAATATTTTATTAAATATTTCGTCGACTACATTTTTTACTACTATCGGCGTAAGTGAATTTTCTGCATCTGTCAATGATTTATTAGCTGCAAAATCCTCATTGCGGCTAATATCCGCCTCAAAATTTTTTGTTGCATCAAGGGTATTTTTAAATACCAAATGAAAACCTACTGTCAAACGATTGGTTGTAGAATTATTATTTGCTATGTTAACGGTAGATGTATAATATTGAGATACATAACCACTAATATCATAATGAGCATCGTCATCGTTTGTTTGTTTTAACCTCGTTGCACTTATAATTTTACTTTTTAAATTTTCTGTAAGCTGCTGGCTTAATTGAGTATTGATATATTGAGCTCGGTTTTCAAGATAACTCACTCTAAAGGTTTTTATTTCAAGTGGAATTGGCGAAGCATCTTTAAAGGAGTACTTAAAAGAGCATCCCATAAACGAAAAAATAACTGATGCAACCAGTAAAAAGCAATATATTTTTTTCAAAATTTGTTTTTTGTATCGAAATTAAAAAAGGGTAAAAAATTTTTAATTTCAATTATGTTGACTGTTAAAAAATAAAAAATAAATAAAATATTTTATAAATCTTCTATATCATATTCTTTTAATTTCCGGTAAAGAGTTCTTTCACTGATGCCTAAGTCTAACGATGCATCTCTTCGTTTACCTCTGTGTTTCTTTAATGCTTTTATAATAAGTTCTTTCTCTTTATCGATAATGCTCAAAGATTCCTCTACCTCTTCATGTTGGTGAATGTTTTTACCATCTTGATGTAAAATAACCGGTTGAGCAGATTGTGGCGTGTAACCATTGCTGTTATTAGATGATGCCAATGGATTTAATTCTCTAAAATTCCCATCTCCCCCAAAGTTTGCTGCTGATGGTACTTGTGAAGGATTTTGTAAAATATCAAAAAACATTTTCTTTAATTCATTTACATCTTTTTTCATATCGAAAAAAAGTTTGTATAAAATTTCTCTTTCGTTTGCAAATTCTGAATGACTTTCATTGTTAGAACTTGCAGCTAGCACAGGAAACCTTGAGTTATTATTTTGAGGTAGAAAGCTACGAAGTTGTTCACCACTTACATTCTTGTCTTTGCTTAATACAGATATTTGTTCAGCAAGGTTTTTTAATTCTCTTACATTGCCGGGAAAACTGTATTGAGATAATATGCCTCTAGCTTCTTCGTCGAAATGTACTGAACCTGTTTTATATTTATCGGCAAAATCAGCCGTAAATTTTCTAAAAAGTAAAATGATATCTTCTTTACGATCACGCAATGCTGGAACCCTTATTGGAACAGTATTTAAGCGATAATATAAATCTTCTCTAAAACGTCCCTTGCTTGTGTATTCTAACAGTTCTTTGTTGGTGGCTGCTATTACCCTCACATCAGTTTTTTGAACTTTACTGCTACCAACACGTATGTATTCTCCGGCCTCTAACACTCTTAATAATCTAGCTTGTGTGCCAAGTGGCATTTCCCCAATTTCATCTAAAAAAATAGTACCACCATTCACCGTTTCAAAATATCCTTTTCTACCATCAGTGGCACCTGTAAAAGATCCTTTTTCATGTCCAAATAATTCCGAGTCAATGGTTCCTTCGGGTATCGCACCACAGTTAACTGCAATAAAGGGATTGTGCTTTCGTGCAGAAAGCGCATGAATAATATGTGCAAATACCTCTTTACCTACGCCACTTTCTCCATTAATTAGTACACTCAAATCTGTATTGGAAACCTGCGAGGCTACGTTTAACGCATAGTTAAGTGCGGGAGAATTTCCTATAATGCCGAACCTGTTTTTTATTGCTTGTAAGTCCATATTATTTATTGCTTAATATATTTTCAACTTCTTCTTTTAATAAGGGAAGATTTTTTTGTAAGATTAAAAACAATCTTGGAAAGTCAATTTTATCGTAGTCATGAACCAAAATATTCCTCACACCAATAATTTGTTTAATGTTCGTTATGGGTAAATTTTGATTAAGTTTTTCTGCCTTCGACAATGCCTTTCCAATAATACTCAAAGCTCTTTCCACCGACCATTTATTTATTGGTTTTGAAATATTATCTAATGAGATTTTGTTTGAGAATGTTTCTAATTCCTCAATATAAAGTAGCACATCGCTGAGATATTTTTCAATTGAGAGATTCCCCATGTATTAAAGTTTTCGTTTTTTCTACCTCTTTTAAAAAATATTTATTTTTAAAATTTTCATTAGGAATTAAATCTATTTTTTTATTAAAAAGCTTTTCTAATTTTTCTTTCAAGTCAAAGAAAACTAAAAAAGGATCGTAGGGTATGTTTTCGAGATCATTGAAATCAAAGCCTGTGTAATTCATTTCATATAATAAATCTATATCACTATCATTTGTAAAATCTCCATCAACAGCAGAACCAAATGCATACAAATTTTTTATAAAATGTTCTCGGCATAGCCGCTTAATTGAATCAATGTTATTTACAATTATTGGTTGCATTATAAATAATTAAAATTTTTCGGCTTCACCAAATAATGTTCCTGCAGTACAATGCGTAATTTTTACAAAAACATAATCTCCTTTTTTAAAATTGCCTTTGGTAAAAATTACTACTTTGTTTTGGTCTGTTCTTCCCTGCAACTGCTCGTCACTTTTTTTAGAAAGACCTTCCACTAATATTTTAAATGTTTTACCAACTTCTTTTTGCATAGTGCGCAATGAATGTTCTCTATAAAGATCTACTAACTCTTGAAGCCTTTTCTTTTTTATATTTAATGGTACATCGTCTTTAAACCTCCGTTCAGCAAGCGTTCCGGGTCTTTCTGAATAATAATATAAATACGCAAGATCATATTTACAATAGTCAAAAAGCGATAAAGATGCCTGGTGATCTTCATCTGTTTCTGTACAAAATCCAGTTATCATATCAGTTGAAATTCCACAGTCTGGAATGAGTTCTCTAATTCTATCAACTTTTGCCAGATACCATTCTCTGCTATAGGTTCTGTTCATCAACTGAAGGATCCTGCTACTTCCACTTTGTACAGGTAAATGAATATAATTACAGATATTTTCGTATTTCTGTATGGCAAACAATACATCATCTGTAATATCTTTTGGGTGTGATGTTGAAAAACGTACACGAAGCAATGGTGATATCTGAGCAACCAATTCCAGTAGGTTTGCAAAAGTAACTGCAGCCCCTCCTATTCTCCCGTGGGGCGAGGTAGAAGCAGAAGATATTTGAATAGAATTGCCCTTCGATAAATAACCATCCAAAACTGCGCTAGAATCTTCTCCATGTTTCTCCCCTCGGAAGAGGATAGGAGGGGCTTTTTCTGCAGTGATAAGAGGGGCTTGTGTCCCTTCCCACCTATAACTATCTACATTCTGCCCGAGCAAAGTAACTTCTCTGTACCCATCATTAAACAGCGCTTCACATTCTTGCACAATGCTTAATGCATCACGGCTTCTTTCCCGCCCGCGGGTAAATGGCACAACACAAAATGAACACATATTGTTACAGCCACGCATAATGCTTACAAAAGCAGTAACGCCATTGCTGTTTAAACGGATAGGTGAAATATCAGCATAGGTTTCTTCTCTGCTCAATAAAACATTTACACCCTTCTGACCGGTATAAGCTTCCTCAATTAAACCTGGTAAGCTCCTGTAGGCATCAGGTCCAACAACCAAATCAACTAGTTTTTCTTGTTCTATAAATGTTCCTTTTAAACGTTCTGCCATACAGCCTAAAACGCCCACTATTAAACCCGGATTTGACTTTTTAAATTTTCTAAATTCTGTTAATCGTTTTCTTACTGTGTCTTCAGCTTTTTCTCTTATAGAGCAAGTATTTATTAAAATTAAATCTGCAAGTGCAGGTTCTTTTACAGCGCCAAAACCTTCTTTTTGTAATATAGATGCTACAACTTCGCTATCGGCAAAATTCATTGCACAACCATAACTTTCGATATAAAAATTTTTTAAAGGAATTTCTAGTTCAGTCGAATTAGCTGCAAATGCTTCACCTTGTCGTGTTTCGTCGTGTTGTTTTGTAAGTAATTCCTGCATTCTTTTATATTAAATAGACTTACAAAGATAATCTTTGCGAGACTAAAAATGACATGTTGACAGTAATTTACTTTTTAAAATGGTTTTACAAATCCTTAAATGGATGTTACTATCTTCATCAGATACCGCATCAGCTAATGTAACAGTTAATCTTTAAAAAGGGGAAACAATTAAGCCGCCACTATAAGCTGATTGCAAGTTATTGCTAGTTTCTTTTTTTAACCAAACACGCCCTTGATCATATAAACCAAACACGCCTATTTTACCATTAAATAAATAAGAACGAATGTTTGTAATAAATCTTAATTCATGTTGGTTAATACTGTACTGTTGCCATAAAAGCGATCTCTTTGATGCCCTCTGAACGTTTCATTACCACCTATTTTTTTGTATTGATAAAATTGTGGATCCCCTGTAAGCGTTGATCCGCCTGCCCTAAGTTTTAAACTGAATTTTTTACTTAAGGGAACATACAAATTTGTTTCTGCATTGTAATGGTTACATCATTTACACTTCTCCCAATAATGTTTGTATAATCCCCGCCAATTTTAAAACTTAAACCTTTTGTTGGTAATATAGAATCATTCAACGTCTGAAAAACATATGCGGCGTTAATACTTCCATACTCTTCGTTGCCTTTCATTGCAGGGGATGTTATCGAAGATGATTTTTTAAATACCTGGCCATATCTTTTATAATGCTGTAGGACGAATAGCCAACCCCAAAAGTAAATTTGTGTTTATTTTGTATCACCCTGTTTAAATTTACATTGCCGGAATATTCTTCACTTCTAATTCTATTAACGTTTATATCTGTATTTACCGGTAGTGTAATATTACCCAAACCATAAAAATTATTCCTTCTTATTTCATCATAGTTGGCGTAATTCCCAAGATCCCATTTACCTACCAATTCTTTAAAAAAACTTTTATAAGTAGAACTAATCCTTTCTGAGAAAGTGAGTATTTTACATCTAAATATTGTGTATTTGCAAATGGATATTTTCTCCATTTTTGTTTTGAAGTGGTAAGTGCCATGCTTACGTAAACTCGATCGTCGTTATTGTAAAATAAAATCGGCGCTATTTTTTTCTTGAATATTCAAAGTATTTGTATCCGTATCTGTTGGTAGAAGAATCAATAGCTGTTAAACCTCCTATCATTGTGTGTAACATAACTTGTTTTACGAAAACTTTTGTGTTCCATTCTTTGCGATAGTACTCTCCCCAAAATAACTTGTAAAATTTACCTTCATTATAGTTAGCTGACGCCTTTATTTTTATGAAGGAAACGCTGTCGTTCAAATTTTTTTACGGGGCAACACTATTTAATATTACACAAAACGAAAGTGTGAAAATGAAGATTGATTTCTTTAAATTAATTCTGTACATAAAACTTCAACCATCATATCGATGCAGATTTTACCGTCGTTACGGCAAAATCGTGCCATTGAAATTTACTTCCGATAAATCCTTTTTTACGTTGAAATAAATCGACATCTCTACGGTTTGGGGAAAAATTACTACTGAGTTTTTAATGCTGAAAATTTTTGAGAAAGCCAAGTATTCCCTGCGGCTGTAATCCACCTGTTTTCTATTGCTTCTTTGGTTAGTACGGTATTATCGAAATATAGCGTCTCCGGAGTTATAAATTTATTTTCTAGCCCATAATTTAATTGTGATAGTGGTAATACTTCTACTTTGTCTTTTATATAAAAAGTAAGCATTTGCCTGTCGAACAACGAGACACTGTATTTTTTTTCTATTTCTTTTATCAGCCGTACAGAGCTGTCAGTACTGCAACCGCTAACGCCTGTTGCATTTTCATCTGCCATTAAAATAATAAAGCGGCCAAAAAATATATTAGCATAACCTTTTACTGGTGTGCCATGACTCTTCCAATCAGTCACAAATTGCTGTAACATTGTTTCCATTTCCAACGCTTCCTGCATGAAAAAAATACGGTCACTCTGGTAAATCCACACCCGTGAGTTTGGCGCAAAATCTTCTGGTAGGTATTCGGATATATTAAAGTTCATATCTGCAATTTATTTTTATGACATAGGTTTTAAAGAGGCTGCTACCAACTCTGCAATATCCATAACAGCCACTTCATTTTCCATCTCTTTGTTTTTTACGCCATCAGTCATCATCGTATTACAAAAAGGGCATGCTGCAGCTATTATATTTGCTCCGGTTGCAAGTGCTTCATTCGACCGTTCAATGTTTACTCTTACATCACCTTTTTCTTCTTCTTTAAACATTTGTGCACCACCTGCACCACAGCACAACCCATTGCTTTTGCAGCGTTTCATTTCTATCAATTCTACATCTAAAGCTTCTAATACTTTTCTTGGGGCTTCGTATATCCCATTGGCTCGGCCAAGGTAGCAACTGTCGTGGTATGTAATTTTTTTACCCTTAAACGCACCATTTTCATTCATTGTTATTTTGCCTTCATCAATTAATTGTTGTAGAAATGTTGCATGATGTATAACCTCATAATTGCCGCCAAGAGCAGGGTATTCATTCTTAAAAATATTAAAACAATGAGGACATGCTGTTACAATTTTTTTGATACCATAACCGTCCAACACCTGTATATTTTGGTAAGCCATCATTTGAAACATGAACTCATTTCCGGCTCTTCGTGCTGGGTCGCCGGTGCACATTTCTTCTTTGCCAAGTATAGCATATTTGGTATTTGTTTTTTCTAAAATAGTAGCAAATGCTTTTGTAATTTTTTGTGCTCGCTGGTCAAAACTTCCTGCACATCCTACCCAAAATAATATTTCCGGAGTTTCTCCCGCCGCCATCAATTCAGCCATTATTGGTACATGCATATTCCCTTTATTTTTTATAACAGCAAAGTAAGTAACAATTTGTGAGTGATGTTTGCCGCAGAGCAATTATTTTTGCAGACTAATTAGCCATTTGAAAAAACTTATAACAAATTTTACGAATTGGGAAGCTTGGCCTTTTGTTTTAATATATACTCCCATGGCCTTTTTTTGGGGGTGGTATATGTTGCGCTCCCGGGCTGTATGGTTTTTTACGCCGAGTAACCCTAAGCTCACATTTGGCGGTATGGAAGGGGAGCCCAAACGAGAAATGTACGACCTTTTACCGTTGGGTTTATATCCAACGACTTTTAATATTTTACCTGGTGAAAACTTTGAAATCGTACTTTCAAAATTGAAATCATCTGGTTTAAATTATCCCATTATCGTAAAGCCCGAAATTGGCGGGCAGGGAATTTTATTTAGAAAAATTGATGATGAAAAATCACTTGAATATTATCATTTTCTAATGCCGGTTGAATATATTGTTCAGCAAATGGTTCACTACCCAATTGAAGTAAGCGTATTTCACATTAGACATCCTAAAGAGCAGAAAGGAATAGTTACAGGATTTTTGCACAAGATTCCATTACAGGTTTTGGGAGATGGGAAACATACTTTACAAGAGCTCGTTTTATTAAACGCTAAAGCTGAAAAGCGCCACAACGATTTGCACAGTAGGCATGCTGACATGTGGGATAAAATAATTCCTACAAATGAAAAGTATATTTTAAGCTATGCCGCCAACCACAATAGGGGCGCACATTTTATAGATTTAAAAGATGCTATAAACGATGATTTGGTAGCTGTATTTGATAAGTTAAGTATTAGAATAAACGATTTTTTTTATGGCCGTTATGATGTGATGTGTAACAGTATTGAGGAGTTGAAGCAGGGTAAAAATTTTACAATTTTAGAATACAATGGTTGTGGTGCAGAACCCAATCATTTTTACGATACAGGGTATACGTTAGGCGGCGCTTGCAAAGAAATTTTAAAGCACTGGAAACTACTCTATGAAATAAGCAAATACAATGCTGAGCAAGGAATAAAGCCATGGGGATTTTGGAAGGGTGTAAAGTTTCTTAGAAAGACAAAACGGCTATATAGATTCATGAAAGAGATTGACGAAAAAATTGGGTAGTTAAAATGATTTTCCATGGGTAAGATGAACAAGTTTATCTGTCAAGTATTTGCTTTTATTCATAAATTTTACCAACATATTTGTAGCAGACTTCCTGCCAAATAAGTACTGAACCAGCTTACCTGTTGCAACCCTGGTTTCAAAATTATTTTTCCAGTTTTTACTGTAATTTCTTTCCATTTCTTTTCTGCTGATACTGTCATTAAGGAACGCTGAAATTTCCATTGCTGCAAGCTTTGAGCCATGCATTGCCATGCTCATACCATTGCCACACAAGGGTGTTATCATTCCCGCAGCATCGCCAATCATCAAGACATTGTTTTCTACAGCATTTTTTTTGCTAAAAGAAATCTGTGAAATAGAAAGAGGTGCATCGTAACAGTGCTGCATACTTTCAAACACTTTTTTTAAATGTGGATTTTGGTATAGAACATCTTCTTCTGCTTTTTTTATTGAACCGGCTTTTTTTATGTTAGATGCTTTGGTTAAATAACAAACACAATATTTATCGTCTTCAATTTTAGACATTCCGCAATAACCATCTTTAAAATTATGAAGTGCAATTACATCGGCTGCAAAATTCATTTTTACATGGTATTTTATGCCAACATAATTATTTAGACGGGATGATGTTTTACTTATAAAAGCCCGTTTCCACTTTACATCAAAGTTGCTGCGTTTGCCCCAGGAGCCTGCACATACTTTTGCATTAAAAACACCTTTAGTCGTTTTGATCGTAAAGATATTATCACCAAAATTTACATCTTCGGCTTTGCAGTTTTCTATAATAGAAACACCCAATTCAACTGCCAAATTTTTAAGTAAAAAATCAAGTTTGTACCGGCTTATTCCAAACCCTCCCAAATCAAGATCAGACTTTAAAGACTCACCATCAGGAGAGGTTACCCAAAGCTTATCTATGAACGCAACTTCGTGCTCTTTTAAATTGACTCCAATTTCATTTACAAGAAAATTCCAACTTTCCATACTAATGTACTCGCCACAAACTTTATGAAAAGGATATGTTTCTTTTTCAAACAAAACAATTGAATGACCTTTTCGAGCCAATTGTATTGAAAGATTTAGACCTGCTAAACCACCACCAATTATACCTACGTCGTATGTTTTTTTATCAATCATTTTTACAAACAACAAGGTAACGAAATGCCCATTTCCATTTTATGGTATAAGTTAAAATACCTGCTTTCGCAAAGAGTTGTCTCCAATCTTTTGCTGTAAAACTTCTGCTTACAGATATTGGTCCGTCATTTTTTACCATGTACGATTTTGAGAAAATTGCCGTAAGCCATTTTATAAGGTAATAAGCCACTGTACTACGTTGTAGGTAATTTATAAAAAAGCCTTTTTTACTGTTTTTGTGCATCCATTGCAGCATAAACACTAATTGTTCATCAGTAAAATGGTGGCAAAATAAAGAGGAAAAAATTACATCAGGGGTTGTTTTAAAAAACACTTTGCTGTAATCACTCGCTATCCAATCTGCCTTTAATTCAGGATATTGTTTGGAAGCAAAATCAATACAACTATCTTTTAAATCTATACCAATAAATGAGCAGTTGCCGTATTTTTTTGCTATCGCTTTTAAATTATCTCCACCACCGCAACCTATTTCGCAAATAACAAGGGAATTATTTTTTGAAGTAGAAAATTGATCTAATCCATTAACAGTAATTGCATGACCGCCGAGCAAAGTATTGATTTTGTTTAGTTCCTCCATGCAGATTCTAATATCAGCAAAAGGCAGGTCATCATTATCTAATATTTCTTTTTTAGCGCTTCTGTTTTGTAAATTAATCATAAGTAGCGGTAAAGGTTTCCATTGTTAAACCGGGACCAAATGCTGCACCAAATATTACAGCATTTCTTTCTTCACTTTCTTCGAGTTCATTCATTATTTTCTGTAAAACAAAAAGAATAGTGGGGGAACTCATGTTGCCATAATCATTCAAAATTTCATAAGACGGATGAAAATCTTCTTTTGCGAGTTGTAAACTTTCTGCAATAGATTGTAATATTTTTTTACCACCAGGGTGAATACACCAGTTTGTTATATTTTCTTTTTTTCTTCCAGTTTTACTTAAGGCTGCTGCTACCAGTTTTTCAAAATCTGCTTTAATAAGTTCAGGTATATATCCACTCAAAGTCATTATGAAACCGCTGGATGAAAGTGACCACGACATATCTTTTTTACCTTTAAAAATTACATCTGAGTAAAAATTTTCAATACGTATTCCTTTACCTGCGTTATCTCCCTGCATTAATATCGCAGCACAGCCATCGGCAAAAAGCAAAGAAGAAGTAAGGTTATCTACCGAAAATTCTTTTTGAAAATGAAGCGTGCAAAATTCGGTACAAACCACAATTACGTTTGCGTTGGGTGTGCTGTTGCAAAATGCATCTGCTATTTTCATAGCATGTATAGCGGCATAGCAACCCATAAAGTTTACAGAGGTACGTATAATAGTATGTGGCAGATCCATTTTTTCCATCACCTGCAAATCGAGGCCTGGCGCACTCATTCCTGTACAACTTACCGTTATTAGGTGGGTAATTTGATCTTTATTTATTTTTCCTTCAATGCATTTTTCAATGGTTTCTACAGAAAGATCTGGTGCAAAGCGATCATAAATATCCATTCTATCTCCAATACTTGGAATAATATTCTCTTCCTTATTTGCTGTGAAAAAAGTTCTTGAATCTTCAGAGGTAGTAAAATCTGCTAACACAGAGTGCCTATATTCTATACCACTTTGCCGATATAAAAATCCTAATTTTCTTGTATCAGCCTCACTGTTATTATACACTTCGTCTGCATATGTAAACAAATCGGTTTGGGCATGCTTGTGTTCAGGTACTCCTGTTGCTATCGAAATAATCTTGCTCAAAATTTTTCTTTTATTAAAAAAATAATTATAAATGCTGTGTTGCTGCAAATAGCAGCTATCCAGTTCATGCGCATTGTATTTTTAAAGTTTGCTGCATCAATATTCTTTCTTACTTTCTTGTACCACCATAAAAAATAAATCGATGGCGGCAACATACAACCCAACAATATTAAAAATCGATCCAGCTCTAGGTTAGCTGCAAAGTAGTATCCAATTAATAGCATCGCAATAAAAAACATGATGGCTGCAAGTGCAAAAGTGCCTTTGTAACCTAAAAGAATGCTTATAGTTTTTACGTTGTCTGCTTTATCTTGTTTATGCTGGTATATCTGGGTGAGTGGATAAAAACTCCCAACTACAAGCGTACTACCAATTGCTGGTAGCCAAGCTACAGTTATTATATTATACATATTGCTGCTATTAGCCACCATAGAAAATACGACAGCGCCCTGGAAAACGATTGCAATTATATAGCTGACAATCGGCAATTTTTTTAAACGAATTTTTCTGTAGCTGTATGCTTTTGATGCTAAAATGTAAAAAAGGAGTAATATGAAAAAATAAGTATTTACAAATAAGGCTGCAAATAATGCAATTGTATCTAATAAAATTGTAGCGTGTAATAGCTGTATTGTAGGTGGCAAAGGGCTTTTAATACATCCTATACTTTCTTCATCTTTATCCATAAAGCTGTTGTAACCATTGCTTGCCGGATAAACCAATATGTGTAAAATAACAAAAACCATTAATGCTTTGTAAATAACAATTTCATTTATCTGGCTAAGGGCAAACCAATAAATGGGCATAAGGAAAAAAGAAAACTTAATTCTTAACAGTTGAATGGTTGATGCCTGTAACTTAAAATACATTTGTTGTAATGTAAACCTAAATTGTTAATTATCTAATTGTGTAAAATCGTGCGTTAAATTGGTCGTATTTTTAATAAAATCAAGTTAAGTACATGAAAAAAATATTTATTATTTCGTCTTTTTTTATTTCGTTAATGGTAAATGGCCAAAATTATTTGCCTTCAGATGATGGTAGCAAATTGCACTTTGTAATAAAAAATTTGGGGATAAATACGGGTGGTGACATAACAGGATTAAAGGGTAAAATTATTTTCGATGCAAAAAATACTAACTCATGTTTTTTTGATGTTACCGTAGCCGTAAAAACAATAGATACTGACAATGGCAAAAGAGATGAGCATTTAAAGAAGCAAGAATATTTTGATGTCGCAACCTATCCTGTAATTCACTTATTAAGCACAAAGATTGAACCTGGTGTTGATTTAAAACATTTTGTATTCAAAGGCAACCTGACAATAAAAAATATCACCAAACCTATCAGTTTTCCATTTACTGCAGAGGGTAAAAAAGGTGGTGCCATGTTTGTTGGTGCTTTCGAAATTAATAGGGTTGATTTTGGGGTTGGAAAAGAAAGTTTCAGTTTATCAAATAAAATAAAGGTTAACCTAACTACTTTCGCAAAAGCACAATAATATAAATATTCATGTTTATTGTGGCATAAAATTTAATATTGCTACTTAAAAAATAGTCATTGGTAAAGCTTTTTAAAATTTTTTTGTGGGGGTTGATGATAAGCTTTCTAGGTTCGTTGCCGCTTGGTACATTAAATGTAGCCGCAATGCAAATTGGTATTTATGAAGGAGTAAAAAATGCATTGTATTTTTCTTTTGGCTCTATGCTTGTTGAAATGTTGTATGTAAGAATTTCTTTGATAGGAATAAACTGGTTACAAAAACAAGAACGCTTAATGAAAATAATGCAATGGGTTACTTTCGGTATTATCGTACTCCTTGCGTTTGGCAGTTTTTACGCAGCCATTAAAACTCACAGTGGTTCGCAAAATGTAAATGCAAATCCATACGAAAATATAAATATCAGTAGGTTTTTGCTTGGTGCTTTTGGTTGTGCCATTAACCCAATTGTAGTAATTTTTTGGTTTGGTTGGAGCACTGTTCTGTTTACCAAAAAAATATTACAACCCGTTAATAGCTATTACAACAGTTACATTGTCGGTATAGGTTTGGGTGCACTTGCAGGCAACTGTGTTTTTATTTTTGGGGGCAAGTGGCTGGTAGAAAGAATTGCTAACAGCCAGCAATACCTTAACTGGGTGATTGGAAGTATTTTCGCCCTTACGGCCATTATACAATTTATAAAAAATGTGCGAAACAAACCAATTGCTCAAAAGATGGAAGAAGTAATTGAAAAAGATATCAAACTTGTAAGTGAAAAAAAAGGTATTGAAATATGATACTTTTTTAATTCTCCATTTCTACCGCCCATTTATCTCTTTCATCAGGGCTTAATTTCCATGGTGCGTAGTTGGTTTCAATATTGGTAAACATTCCGTTCCATTCCTGAGGCGCATTGCTGTCTTCCATTATTAAACTTCTTCTTAACTCAAGTATAATTTCAAGAGGGTTAATACTTACAGGACAAGCTTCTACACAAGCGTTGCAGGTAGTGCATCCACGCAATTCTTCCACTGAAATATAATCGTTTATTAACGTTTTACCATCGTCTACAAACGATCCGTTTTTCTCAATATTTTTTCCAACTTCCTGTAAACGGTCTCTCGTATCCATCATTATTTTTCTAGGACTTAAAAGCTTACCAGTAATATTTGCTGGGCACGCACTTGAGCACCGCCCACATTCTGTACAGGAATATGCTCCCATTAAATTTGTCCATTTTAAATCAAAAATATCTTTAGCCCCAAACTTCATTGGTGCAGCAGCATCGGTAGGGGTAAGTTCTGGCTGCATCATATATTTTACTTCGTTTTGTACACTTATCATATTATCCATTTCGCCCAATGGCTCCAATCTGCCATAGTACGAGTTTGGGAAAGCCAAAGCAATGTGCAAGTGTTTGCTGTATGGCAAATAATTAAGAAAAGCAAGAATGCCGGTAATGTGCAACCACCAACTTGTTCTTTCAATTGTAATGAGTGAATAGTTAGAAAAATTATTAAAAAGTGGCGCAATAAAGCCTGAGATGATAAAACTTCCTGTTTCTCTGTAATGTTCGCTTCCCTTTAATTGCAATGCTCTGTCAGTAGCATTCATTAAAAGAAACAAAGACATTAATATAATTTCAACAACTAAAATTAAGTTGGCATCTGTGCGTGGCCAACCATTTAAATCTTTGCTCACAAATCGCTTTAGCTTAATAATATTTCTTCTTGCTAAAAAAACAACACAAACAGCTAAAACCCCAAAGGCTAAAAGTTCGAAGAAATTTATGGCAATAGTGTAAAGACTTCCAAGTGTTCCTAAAAACAAACGGTGTGTACCAAAAAGACCATCAAGCAATATTTCGAGCACTTCAATATTTATAATTATAAAACCTGCGTAAATAATAAAATGCATAATAGCAACAGGTTTATTCTTGAACATCTTTTTTTGCCCTAATGCCAGGAGCAATAAATTCCTCCATCTTAAAGGTTTATTGTCACTAACATCTTCGGCTTTGCCGAGAAAAATATTTTTTCTTATCCTAACAATGTTTTTTGTAAATAACCAAACTGAAAAAGCCAGCAGTGTAAAAAATATTATTTGAGGAATGTATTGCATATAATTTTTTATGTACAGTAAAGTTAAAACAAATACTTTTTAGTGTTGTGAGATAAGTGCATAACTAAAAAATTTTTCGCTTATTGATAATGGTATTTAGTATTTTCATCAAATCAAATAAACAATTTCCTAATGGTATTAAATGCATCATCTGCTGATAAAAAGCTTCGTCGAATGGCACTTGAAATTGCCGAGCGCAACCAAGGTGTAGATGAAATTATCATAATAGGCATAAAAGAAAATGGGATATATATTGCCCAAAAAATAGAAACATACCTACAGCCTTTTTTTGAGGGAAAGCTAAAAACAGTTGCATTAACGATTGATAAAAAAAATCCGAATGAAATTATTTTAAGCGAAGAAGTTATTTTGGAGAATAAACTTATTTTATTGGCAGATGACGTTGCGAACAGTGGCAAAACAATGTTATATGCTTTAAGGCCATTGCTTTTAAAATTTCCCAGCCAAATACAAACACTTGCCCTCGTTGAAAGAACCCATAAAATTTTTCCGATTGCTTTAAATTATGTTGGTCTGTCCGTATCTACCACCAAACAAGAAGCGATTGTAGTAACTGTATTTGAAGGGGAAATCTCAGGGGCTCATATTGTAAAGGCTTAAAGTAGGATAAGTCCATAATAATTGTAGATTGATTTCGAAAAGAATAACCCGTAATGGGGAAAAGTATCCTCACGTCTTAATTATTTCATGTAGTTTCGTAAATGGTAAGAATTTTACCGCATAGCTTTACCGTTTATCTGGCCGATGACGACGCAGATGACAGGTTTCTTTTTGAGGAAGCTTTGATGGAGGTTAGAAAGAATGTAAAAATTACCATGCTTAACAATGGAGAGCAATTGATGAAATGCCTTGACGAGAAAAAAGCGCATCATCCTAATTTAATTTTTTTAGACCTAAATATGCCTTTAAAGAACGGGATTGAATGTTTGGAAGAAATAAAAAAAGACAACGATCTTAAAAACATTCCCGTTATTATTTTTTCAACGTCAACACTTAATGAAACTATTAACCAGGTTTATACTAAAGGTGCAAACTACTATATGTGCAAACCTGATAATTTTGGAACGTTGAAACTCCTGCTTGATAAAGTATTTTCATTAAACTTAACCGGTGCTCAAAACCAACCTAACCGAGATAATTTTATCATTAGTGTATAATCTTATTTTAAATTATGGTTTGTGGCAAAAAATTTGACACATCAAGACTAAAAGTTTATGGAAAAAGAAGAAATTAGAATGCAAAATTCTAAAAATACGCATCTGATTTTTAAAGATGACACCACCCATGCAAAAGTCATGAAGCATCTAGCTGAGGAAGACGATGAAATAACTGCTCAGGATATCTCAAATATAAAAACCGAAATGTCTACTGCTACCCAAGAGGATTTTGATAAAGCTGCACGGAGAGAAGGCTTTTCACAGGATGAAATTAAAGCCATTAAAAATGCAAGAAATTAATCTTTAATCCTTTTTTTGAATATTCCAACGAAGGAGTGGGGAACTTAAATATATTTAAGATATTTAGCGCAAGCTTTAACCCTTTCTTATTTGTTTTTATTTTAGATAAATCTATATCAGGTGAAAGATACCATTGGCGGTATCTGCCTATATCTGGTCTGGAAAATTTTACGTTCCCAAATTTATCTTTTCCAATGTTATCTCTTGCTCCAAACAGTCCTTCTGCGCCGGTTCCTAATGATATCTGCAGCCATGCCGGTATTTTGCTATTTGGGAAAAATGGTTTGAGTGTTGTACTTAACCAATACGTTTGGCCATTGTAATCTTTTAAAAAACGTTCAGGTTCACTCCCTCCAAAAATGTCATTGCTCCTGGCATTTAATGAATTGTCAGTATACTTTTTTTTATGAAAAGAAAATTTAAATTGTATTCTTTGATCATCCCAAGCAAATTCCTGAGCTACAAGTAAACTACTTCCGGCAATATTTGCGGCAAAATCTCCCCAGCTCCATCCCCATTCAGAACTAAAGCCATCAAGTGTTTCAATTACTGTTTGGTAAGCCGCACCACTAAATCCTCCAATCAAAATTCTTTTTTTTCTGTCTTTACCTGCCCAACGCCATAGTTCCATACTAGCCTTACTTTCAGCATATGCACTGTAAGCGTGTCCTATCTTATCTATCTGTAACCATTCTCCATTATCATTAAAAAAGTGGAATTTACTTTGGGGGTAGTCTTTGTACCAGGCACTGTAAAGGCCGACCATTCCCACACTATAAAGCGTAACATTTGCTATTGCTACACCCCTTACCCGTTTTTTATTGAAAGAATATTCTTTAGGGGTGTAAGGTCTTGCTACTAAGTCAGTCAACTTTCCTGTCAGCTTTTTTTCAGAATTGAGGGGGTGAAGTTTTAATGTATCTGGTCCCACTTGTGCAAAATTATTGGTGATTATTGCAAAAAGGAACGAATAAATAAATAAAATTTTAAAAGTATATGTATGGGTCATCAACAAAATTGGCTGATTTGTAAAAATCCTTTATTAAAAAACAAAAATAATAGTTCTGATTTTATAACTTACGATTATAATATTTGTGAAGATGTTTAAATAAAAAATATGGAAAAAATTATAGAGCAAAACGTACAGAAGTGGCTTACCGGTAATTATGATGAAGTTACAAAAGAGGGGATTGTAGCATTACAAAAAAATGATCCCGATGGTTTGGCAGATGCATTCTACCAAAATTTAGAATTTGGTACGGGCGGCCTTCGTGGAATAATGGGTATTGGTACAAATAGAATAAATAAATATACCATCGGTATGGCTACCCAGGGATATGCCAACTATTTAAAAAAGTGTTTTGGTGAAGATGTGAGTGTAGCAGTAGCGCATGATTGCAGAAACAACAGCAGGACCTTTGCAGAAATAACGGCCAACGTATTTGCAGCCAATGGCATAAAAGTTTTCTTGTTTGAAAGCTTACGACCTACACCGGAATTGAGTTTTGCCATACGCCATTATCATTGCAAGGGTGGCGTTGTTTGTACGGCGAGTCATAACCCAAAAGAATACAATGGTTACAAAGCTTATTGGGATGATGGTGCCCAAATGGTTACACCGCATGATGAAAATGTGATTAAGGAAGTAGAAAAAATTGCCAGTGTAGACGATGTCAAATGGAGTGGGGGCGAGCAAAATATCATCAGCATTGGCAAAGAAACAGACAAGTTATACCTGGAAATGGTGAAGGGTTTAAGCATCTATCCTGATGTGTGCGTAAAGCAACATGATCTTAAAATTGTTTACACACCTATCCACGGTACAGGCATCATTCTGGTGCCAGATATATTAAAATTATATGGTTTTACAAATGTGCATATTGTAAAGGAGCAGGCTACGCCTGATGGTAATTTTCCGACAGTTGCTTACCCCAACCCCGAAGAAAAAGAAACGATGAGTATGGGGCTTTCTCAAGCTAAAGAAATAGATGCTGATATTTTGTTGGGTACAGATCCTGATTCAGACAGAGTGGGCATAGGCGTAAAAAATGATAAGGGTGAGTGGATATTGATGAATGGGAACCAGACTGCTTTACTTGCTTTTAATTATATGATAGAAGCTAGAAAAGCAAAAGGAATTGCAGCACCAAATGACATGGTAGTTAAAACCATTGTTACGACCGATATGATTGATAAAATTGCTGATCGAAATGCAGTTGCTTGCTACAATGTTCTCACCGGTTTTAAATGGATCGCATCTCTCATAAAAGAAAAAGAAGGGAAAGAAAATTACATAATTGGTGGGGAAGAAAGTTTTGGTTTAATGATAGGAGATAAAATAAGAGACAAGGATGCGGTGAGTGCAGTAGCGCTTATTTGTGAAATGGCTGCTTATGAAAAAAACAAGGGCCGTAGCTTGTTTGAAAAATTAATTGACCTCTATGTAGATTATGGCTTTTACAAAGAGAATCTCATTAGCATTACAAAGAAAGGTATGAATGGCGCCGCTGAAATTGCCGCCATGATGGAGGGTTACAGAAAAAATCCTCCGCTCACTATTTGCGGTACAGCCGTTCAGAATTTGTTGGATTATGAATTGCAAATTGGTAAAAATTTACAAACAGGAGACGAGTGGAAAATTGATTTGCCAAAAAGCAACGTTCTTCAATTTGAACTGGCAGATGGAACAAAAATTTCTGCAAGGCCAAGCGGTACTGAACCAAAAATAAAATTTTATTTTAGTGTAAATGAACCGCTCCCAAGTGCAGCAAAGTTTCATGAAACAGAAAAAATACTCGATGATAAAATTACTGCTATCATAAAAGATATGGGATTGTAAAAGTTATAAATAATAAAAGAAGCCGGACATTGTTCGGCTTTTTTTATATTGCATCATTACCATGAAAAACAACGAAGATACCTATCGCCACAAAGGCATGCGAAAAAAATTACTCGATATTTTAAGAGAAAAAGGAATATCAGATGAGCAGGTATTGACTGCAATGAATAACATACCAAGGCATTTTTTTATGGATAGTGCTTTGGATAATATTGCATACGAAGACAGAGCATTTCCAATTTCAGATGGGCAAACAATATCTCAGCCTTACACGGTTGCATATCAAACGCAATTACTTCAAATTAAAAAAAATGACAAAGTGCTTGAAATAGGTACTGGGAGCATTTATCAGGCAACTGTATTGGCAGAACTGGGGGCAAAAGTTTTTACTATTGAGCGGCAGAAAAATCTTTTTGATAAAACAAAGGATTACATTTTTAAAAATAAATACAGCAACCTTAAATTTTTCTATGGAGATGGTTTTGAAGGGCTTCCAACATTTGCGCCTTTTGACAAAGTAATTATTACTGCTGCTGCGCCTTTTATTCCCCCCAAATTAATGCAGCAACTAAAAACAGGAGGTTATATGATTATTCCTGTAGATGAGGGAGCACTTCAGCGTATGCTTAGGCTCACAAAAAAAGCAGACGGTACATGGAGCGAAGAAATATTTGAAAATTTTAGTTTTGTACCAATGCTTGAAGGGAAGCATAGATAAGCTAATTTTTTAATTATAGGAATGGGTAAAAATTTATAGTTCTTAACTGTATTTTTTTTAGCTAAAATTGATTAGGACATTGTAAATCCTTTCAGCTCTTATTCTTATTATATTTCCAGTCCGATTTTTTTCATCAGTAAACTTGCATTCATATTTGTGCAGACACCCTTTTTTAGTTTATAATCAAAAAATAGTTCTTCCCCATTTACCTGTGCATCAAAATGATAATTTAAAATGTTGTCGGGAAACTCATTTTCTAACCCGGCAAGTTCCACATCATGTGTAGCAAGTATAGCAGCAGCATTTTGTTTAATAAGTTGCCTCACCAATGCTTCGGAACCGGTATGACGATCAAGTGAATTTGTGCCACGCAGAATTTCGTCCAATAAAATAAAAACCGGTTCGCCTTTGTTTATTTTTTCTATTACTGTTTTTAATTTTTTTAATTCAGCATAAAAAGTGCTGGTACTTTCTTCTAAATTATCAGCAATACGCATGCTGCTTATTAGTTGTATGGCAGATATATTGAACGTTTCGGCACAAACAACTGCACCTGCCATAGTAAGAATTGTATTAACACCAATGCTCCTCAGATAAGTGCTTTTTCCGGCCATATTACTCCCGGTAACCAACATTACTTCACCTGCATTTGTAATACTTATAAAGTTATTTACCCGTTTCTTTTTATTTATTAATGGATGCCCCATTTCTTTTGCATTGATGCTAAAATGTTTTTCGTTTATTGTAGGAAAGCACCACGCAGGATTATTAAAATGTAACGTGCTAAAGCTATTTAGCACCTCGAAAGAGGCAAGTATACCAAACCAGGAAGTCACATTGCTGTTATTTGATTTTTTCCATTTTTCAAGATCCAACACCTGCTGCAAATTCCATAAAAGCAAAACATTGAGCGGAATAGAAATAACCATATTATACCTTAAATCCAATCTGTTCAATATTTTTTTTAATTGCTTAATTTTTAAAGAAGCATTCCTATTTTGTTGAAGTGACCGTTTTAAATCCTGCAACAAAACGGTGTCAAAAGATTCGGTTTCTATAATAGATAGGCTATTTGAGAGAACTTCCAAATCATCTACCAGCGTTGATAATTGGTTGTGTATTGGTGCAATTATTTTGTTTAGCTGGTAGCCGATTACTAAATAAATAAATAGAAATAAATACCATACTTTTTCAGCAACTATGTCAAAAATGTATAAACCTGTAACTGTAAGGATAATGGCCGGTAAAAGCCATCTCAACAACTGCCAGGGTTTAAACTGAACAAATGTTGTAGATGCCTTTAACCAGTTTTTAATTTGTTGTAACGTGCTTTTTTTAATACTGCTTTCTTTACCTAATGCCTCAAGTTTTTGTCGCCAGCCGTTTTTAGTAATTAATTCTTTTGTTGCCAACTGTCTTTCAGTAATAATAGTTGCGTCTGCAGGGGCTGATAACCATTCTGCGAGTTTTTCAGCACCCAGTTCAGAAGTTGTTCGGTTTAAATACTGGAATAAAGATGCGTGGCCAAATACATCCATGTCGTTGGCATAAAAATGATCTTGAGGTATAAAAGATTTGCCATCACTAAAATGATAATATATTCCTTCGAGCGCTAAAAGTTCATCTTTATTAATTTGTATGAGATAACCAAGGTGTCTGATAGCAGCCCGATTTGCTAAGTCTTTGTAAATTAATTTTATAAAAATAATTAGCAGTGCTATGGCTAAACCTATTGCATAAAATTTTTTAATTGACCATAAAAAGTAGAAAGAAAGCCCAACAGTAACGATGCTGCCAAGCCTTAATATTCCAAAAACTGATTTGCGGTTTTTTAGTACTTTTTGTTCTGCAGTAAGTTTGTCTATTCTGTTGTTATAATAATCAAAAGCCATCATGTTGTAAAAATAGTGTAGAAAAAAATAAAAGCAGGCTGGTAAGTTTTAGCATTTCACTAAAATTAGAATGTGTATTTTTGTATTTGCTGTTGGTGATTTTTGAAGGATTTACCATCAAAAAACATTGCATCTAAAACGGGGCCGTTTTGGTTTTGACAGCATAGATCTTTGCAGGTGTAAGCATGTAGTGCGTTGCGGTATTAGCACTTTAATCTGAAACCGAAACTTTTAAATGGCAATACTTCGTATGCCATGGCTGCTTAGTCGATAGACTAGTAACCATTAGGGCCGCCGAGCAGGCTTTGTTACTGCCAAGTTTCGCCGCCGACATCAAAATAAAATAACATGCTGTCCCGCAACGAAGTGAGCGGGACTCAAGATCATTCTTCTAAGAAAAATATTGGTTTGTTTTGCCCCGGTATTTTTTCGAAAATCAATGCAGAAATAAACGTGTAGAAAGCTTGCGGCGAATATGTTTGGACACCGGTTCGAGTCCGGTCGGCTCCACAAAATGAAAGCGGAAATACTTTAAAATATTTCCGCTTTTTTATTGGGTTATTTTGTGGAAGGCAATACGTGAATTACTAAGCATTCATCTAGGCATTTTCACGCTTCTTAATCTTAAAAATGAATTCAATTAAACTTAAATAAAATTGTAAAAATTTTATTTTTTAGACAAGAGAAATATTTTATACTTTCTCTTATTTATTCTATCTGCAGCACTTCTTCACGAAAAGCACCTTAAATAACTTGACAAAAAAGGTTTTTATTTTTTTCATTTTGTAACATTAAAAAAACTATACTCCAGCTTTAAATACAAACCGTTGGTTGCTGTCCGCAACATGTTACTATATATTTCTTTTACATAAGCAACATCAACCCTTGCCTGACTATTTATGATGAATTGCAAAGATGGGACAACATCTAAAAATGATTTTCCATTTGTATTTAAAGTTTGCCCAAGAAACTCCATCATCAGATTAATATTGGTTTGCTTAAAATTTTTATATTTATTCGGATACATTAGTCTACCAAAAGATAAAGTATAGTTAGTAGCACTATTGCTCTGCGATACAGGAAATTTATACGCCTGAGAATTATTCATTGCTTTTTCAAAACTGCTCGATGCGCTGATCGCTACTTTATTGAGTAGTTGAGTAGCAACTATTCCGGTTTCAAAACCACTATTATGCCCCATTGTGTTTATCTCCTCCTGGTGTATCTCTGAATTATTTACACTTGCACGACCGAATGCAGCCATTCTAAAATGTTGATGTACATCATCTTTGGAAAGAAATCTGTATTTGGCATAAACACTTCCACCCTCTGTTGCCAAATTTTTATTTCTATTGCTTAAAAATGCTGCCGCATGTAGCATGAGGTTTTTGTTTGCACCCCACATTATTTCAGGCATTAAGTGATAATTATAACCCGTCTCAAACTTTTCCTTCATCAATGTCTGTGCAACCCTAACACCAATAGAACCGGTAGGCATGTTGCTGGCAGGCTCTGTAACTACAAACAGTTCTTGAGCTGAAGCATTTATGGAAAGTGCACAGAATAGTACAACTAAAAATTGTTTCATGTTACAGCGTTTTTAAATGAAAGTTCTTATCATTATTTGCGGCATAAGATGGATACTTGCTAAATGATTTTTGTAGTTTTTTGTATTCTTTCTGTGTTACAAATCCTTTATCTAACACCTGTACTTTAACTTGTCCTTTTAAGGTTTGTGGTTTTGTATCTACAAAAACGTACGATGCTTCTTTTGTAGTATACAATAAATTATCCGCTGCTTTTACATTGTCAAAAGGCATTGTAATTACAAGAGATCCTACAAAAAAACCTGCTTTTTCAACTCTGTCTTTAAACGATTTAGGAGACAATGAATTTTCTTTTTTAAGGTAAATTGTAAAGGTATTGCTATTAAGATCTATATCAACCTTTTCTACCTCAGGCATTGCTTTAAACTGTTTGTTTATTGCATTTGAACACATAGAACAAGTTAACCCCGTGGCTACGAGCTCGGCTTTTGATATTTGTGCATTAGCCTGAATTGAAAGCAAACTAATCAACATTAATGCTATTGTATTTTTCATAATTGTTTTTTTATTAAAACTGAATAATCGAAAAGAATTATGCAGCAATTTGTAAAATAGATTTTAGTTTTTTTTTGGTCTTTCATAATGGCAACAACCGGGTAACTTTTTATAGACAGCATCCGGCGCTGTAAAAGAATCACTATCATACCCTACAATGGAAATTTTCTTCAAAATGTCGTCCTTGCTTGTTTTTGCAGCATCAAACGTAATAACAGCTATACCTGTTTCTTCATTCCAGTCTGCCTGTGAAATATTTTTTTTAGTTGCTGCTTTTTCAATTTTTGCTTTGCACATCCCACAGTTGCCGTAAATTTTTACTGTGTCTGTTACAGGATTTTTTATTTGTGCACTTGCGGTTGTAAATACGCAGCTTAAGGCAATTGCCATTATTGATAATGTTTTCATTAAATGAATTTGTAATTTTTTAAACGAAATAAATACCTGTGGTTGCAGAACATCGTATATTCTGCATAAGTAATAAAATCTTATTTAAATCCTGTAAGTGCAATACAAAATTGTAAGTTTTTGTATTTGTGGTATGGGCGGGGAATCGTAATTTATTCTGTTTGACTCTTCAGTAAAAACTACGCCAGTAAATTTAAATAAAGATGGGTAGCTGTGAATTATTGGAGTGTTAAAAACATTGATGAAGACGGCAACTGAACTCTTTTGATGATCGGTATTTATTTTTAATTGCTTTACTTCATCTTTACAACATCCTTTTTTTGTTTTACTTTCCTTCATGCCACATTTACCGCAGGTTGCAATTTCTGTTTGAGAAAAATCCCAGCCAATAAATTTATCCATGCAAAAATGCAAATGCACAGTTGCACCAACGGTTGTTATTCCGTAAATAAACAATAATAATATGACTGATAATTTTTTCAAAGTGTAAAAATAATATTATTTACTATGAAAAATTGTTAATGTCTATCTCTTTATATGCGTAAAAGGTAATTTTTGTGATAAAACAATTTATTGCTGGTAGTACTTTTTAATAATAATAAAGCCTATAACTATTATGACGAGTAAAGTAATAATGGTGATAATCACTGCTGATTGATCTATCTCTTTCTTCTTGAGTCTTTTTTTTGTTTTTAACTGCGAATTTAAATTTCTATTTAATTCGTTTACCAATAATGGTATTTTATCAGCGGCAATTTGTTGCAAACCTTCTGCAGCTTCTTTATCAAAGTCGTCACCTGATTTTTCTGAAATTGATTCCTCGTTGTTTAATACATCGTTCAAATCACTCAACCCTTGCTGATGGCTATTTTCGTCTTTGTTTAATATGTCATCAAAATTATTGTTCATGTTGTGGCATTCTGAGCATTAAAATTTTTAAGTTTCTTTTGCCGTTTTGGATGTGGCTTTTTACCTGTAACGCATTAAACCCGGTTATGTCTGTTATTTCCTGATAAGATTTTTTTTGCAGATAAAATAAATCAATGCAAATGTTTTGTTCGTGCGATAATAATTTTAAAGCATCTGCCAGATTATTTAAAATAAGTTCTTTTTTTTCTGCTGTTAGCTTTTCTTCTTTCTCATTTTCTACCACATACATCGTGTCGTGGATCTCTATGCTGCTCTTTTTTCCGTCTCTTAATTTCATCAGGCAATGGTTCTTTGCCACCATGTATATCCAGCTCTTAAAGTATTCAACTTTGTATTTATGTAAATCATTTATTACTTTCAAAAATACCTGCTGCACACCATCTTTGGCTTCTTCTTCATTTTTTAAAAATTTCATACATACGCCTAAAAGCATACTTGTATATCTCTGTAATAAAACGCCAAGTATTTCTGCATTGCCATCCTTGTAATAGCACTGCAAAAGTTCTTTGTCATCTTTATCGTAGTATTTTGTAACCATGCTTTACAACAATAGCAGTTTTATTATTGTTAGATGAATACGCTAAACAATTCCATAAATAAACACATTATTTTATAACCGATGCGGTAGTTGAGGCAGTAGTTTTTGAATCATTTTTATGTTTATCAAAGAACAACATCTTTATGCCGATAACAAGTAATAAAACGGCAAAGGTTTTTTTTAAAGTCTCCTGCGGTATTGTTAAAGCAAGCCTACTTCCAAAATAACTTCCTATAAAGAAAGCGAGTGCAATTACAGCGGTTACTTTTATATCTACATATCCGGCTTTATAAAACTGAATAACACCCAAAAGACCTATAGGTAATAGCAGAATTGCCAAAGACGTTCCCTGCGCCGTTCTTTGAGAAAAACCTATAAAGTAAACTAGTGCGGGTACAATTACAATGCCGCCACCAATACCTACAACGCCGCTAAGAACTCCTGCCACTAAGCCAATCAACAATAAAATTAAAACGATTTGTAAGTCCATTTTTTTAGGGTTGTTGGGTATTGTTTTTTGGGAAATGTTCATTGTACATTTTTATAGAATCATCAATAACTTTATAAGCAGCTTCTTTATTTTGAAATTCGTCTATTTCTACTTTTTTATTTTCCAACACTTTGTATTGTTCAAAAAAGTTTTTAAGCACATTTATAAAATGTTCTGGTAATTCTTCAATGCTTTTAATGTGGTTTACAGATGGGTCGTTTGCAGCAACTGCAATAATTTTATCGTCTTTTTCACCATTGTCTATCATCTGCATATTGCCGATAACAGTCGCTTTTAACAGGCATAACGGTGCAATACTTTCACTGCACAAAACCAAAATGTCCAGTGGGTCTCCATCATCGCCAAGTGTTTGTGGTATAAAGCCATAATTTACCGGATAATGAAAAGAGGAGTATATAACTCTGTCAAGTTTTAATAAACCTGTTTGTTTATCTATTTCATATTTACAGCTGCTGCCTTTAGGTATTTCTATTAAAGCATTTACCTGTTGCGGAGCATCGTATCCATATTCGGCACCATGCCATGGGTGTAGTACATACATAAATTAATTGTTTATAATTTTAAAACCGACAAATGTGGCAGTAATACATATAGCTACACTTGCAAAAATATAAAGTGCAGCAGTTACATATTCTCCCGATTTTAGCATCAGAAAATTTTCTGCACTAAAGGTAGAAAAGGTTGTAAACCCACCGCAAATTCCAGTTGCTAAAAAAAGTTTTGTATCGCCAGACAGTAAGTTTGTTTTTTGGCTTAAAGCTAGTACAATGCCTATAAATAAACAGCCGACTACATTAATAAACAATGTTTGAAATGGAAAAATATTTGTTTTCCATGAAGTCGTTATAAAATAGCGCAACATGGCACCAATGCTGCCACCCAAGCCGACCATAATAAAACTTTTTATCATTATTAATTGTTTAATGAGCTGTCTGCTGAAGTATATTTAAAATCAACACTCCAAATATTGTCTCTTTTAAGCACCTTAATATTCATAGGTTGTTTCATGTAAGAGTTGCTGTAATTTATAATAGTAGTTGAATCGTTTTGGTCCGTTAAGGTGTTAATGGTGTACGATGCTTTTCTATAGGCTACTTTTTTTTCTGCAGGAAGGCGGTCATAATAAGTTTTATAAGATTGAAACATAGCAGCATTTTGTTGGTCGTTTAATAAAAGAGGTTCAGCTGCTTTAAAATTACCATCAAGTGTTGCCCGAATAAATTCAGTACCTGTTTCCACCGCAGTTACCGGCCTTTTAGATTCATTGCTGTTGCAGGCAGTTACACTTACAATAGCGAATAACAATACAATTAATTTTATCATGCTCAAATTTAATGAATTGCAACTTCATAAAAAAAGCACTCTTTTTGCGGACAATTTTTATTAGCATTTAAACGAAGTTTCTTTCAAAAAACGGAAGCTTCTCTATTGTATTAAAATAGACTTTTACTTTGTGATTATATTGAAGGTGAAAATGTAAATAAAAGGATTTTACTTTTATGTTGGCTACAAGGCAGGGTGGGGGCGGCTGAAGATAAAAGTATCGCAAATAGGTAACAGATTATAAACGGCGGACAAACGTAAGTTAAACGAAGGATAGACGAAGAAAAATAGGTTCATCGTTAGGTGGTTGGCCGTTGATGCAAGTCTCATTGTAGTTGTTTGGTTTTTTAAAAGAGACACTAAAGTAGGATTTGTTGGAAACTTTTAGGTGCTGATAATGAGATGCTAGCTGACTTATTCCCAAGGGTTTCCTTAAACTAGTTTAAAGGCATAATTACGAGATAATGATTTTTATGCCGAGCTATTTTTAAATTTTCTTTAAAAAAGCCATCGGCACAAAATAATTAAAGCAAATAAGCGTTTCCATAGCATACCATTACCAAAAAACTATTCGCATGTTTAAATCTAAACTTAAAAATGATGCTGCATTGCCATCTTCATCAGTAAGCATTATAGGTGCAGGCAATACTTTCACAGGCAACTTGCAGTGTAATGGCGACCTTAGGGTAGATGGTACAGTTAAGGGCAATATTTACAGTGAGGCTAAAGTAATTATTGGTTTAAGTGGTTTTATTGAAGGAGATATTCATTGCAATGAAGCAGATATAACAGGAAAAGTAATTGGTAGTATTTACACAAAAGCAGGGCTTATACTAAAACAACATGCTTCGGTACATGGGGATGTGCATACTGCTAAACTTATTATTGAACCTACCGCCAGCTTTAATGGCAAAAGTTATATGGGAGAAAATAACAAGCAAAGTGAGGTTAGCAATAATGCCACGGTTGTTTTGGAACAGCCCGAAAAATCTCGTTTAAGAGTAGCAGCGGCGTTGTAGGTAGTTGCTGAAGGGTTTTTGTTACCAAAATAAAATCGCCTCTTGACTTTAAATTTAATTAGCTTGTTTTTTAAAATAGCAATACAATCGAACTTTAAATCCTCTTGTGTAATAGTAAATAAAAGCTTTTAATCAACAGTATTAAGAAGTCTAAACAGCTTTTTTAAGTTTAATTATTCAAGAAGGCCGTTACTTAATTATCGTAAGTCAAATTCGATGCACTTTATTTTCTAAAAAGACTCACCTGCTTTTGTTCATTTGTTTTATTTCTAATGTCTTTGCTTTCTTTTTATAACCCCACCCGAAGCTTCTTTAATGGTACTTGCAAAAACGAACGCATTTGCATCAACATTGTATACAAGGTTTTTTAATTTGCGCATTTCCAGGCGGGTGACTACAGTAAAAATAATATCGCAATCTGAACTTACTTCAAACTTGCCTGGCAAAAAACCACGTTCGCCTTTGTAAACAGTAATGCCTCTCCCTAAATTATTTACAAGCTGGTGTTTTATTTCTTCGCTTTTGCCGGATATGATGGTAACGCCTGTGTAAGCCTGTAAACCTTCTACTACATAATTAATAGTACTTGTTGCAGCAAAGTAAGTTAGTATAGAATACAAAGAAGTTTCAATGCCGAACTTAAAAGCGGCAATGGCAAATATCAGTATGTTAATGCCGAGAATGATTTCTGTAATGGTGAAAGAAGTACGTTTTAATGTATACAATGCCAACACTTCAATACCATCTAAAGCAGCACCGGCTCTCATTATCAGCCCTATACCAATGCCTAAGAATACGCCACCAAAAATAGATATTAATAATTTGTCTTTTGTCATTGCATACTCGGGTATATAGTATAAGCAAATCCCTAGTAAAATGATGCTGATAAATGTTCGGATGGCGAATCTTTTTCCTACAGAAAAATAACTGACGATGATGAGTGGCAGATTTATTACCAAAATAACAGCCGTTAAATTGATGTGATACAATTCGTGCACCAACAAAGAAATACCGGTAACACCACCGTCAAAAAAACGATTGGGTACCATAAAACATTTTAAAGCAAAACCGGCTATAATTACACCAAATACCATCAGCAAAACATCCTGCAGCAATTCGGCAAAGTGATTTCGTTTTGTTGTAGAATTATGCACCGTAGATTTTAATTTTTGAAGATTAATCTGTTTTTTATCTTCTCTTTCGTTTATGGCAGTTTGCGTAAAATACCTATGTGAGGAAAGAAATGCAATCTGTCGCCCTCGCCACTCAGCATTTTTTAATGAATGTGTTATTTTAAATTCGTCAAATAACTTACCGGCATTAATTGTGTATTCGTCTGTGCCCAAATAAAATAAATCTGCATCGCACAATATTTTTCCTAAATGATCTTCTGCTACCTGTGGAATTTTAGTATCTCTTACAGCACCGCAAATAATATCAATTTGCTCCGGCGTGTAACCGTATTGAGGAAGATGACGCTTTGCTATTTCACAGGAAATTTCTTCATGATTATCTGTCTGCTGTAAAAAACCCGCATCATGAAAAAGTGCTGCAGTTTTTAACAGTACTAAATCATTTTCACAAATATTTTCTGTCTGTGCCAAATGCTCCGCAGCAGCTATTACATTTTTTGTGTGTTGTGCATTGTGATATACTAAAAAAGAAGGCAAGTCCTTCTCCAGTTTATTCATTAAAAAATTATATACGTCTTGGTATTGCATACTTAAATATTTTATAACAATTAATTGAGTACTTCATACACTATTGTTTCTCCTGTTTTATTTTTAAGACTGACAGGCCCTACTTTTTTACAGTTAAAAGATTGTTTTACATTTTCATAACAATCTTCTGTAATAAATATTTGTCCAATTCCGGCAACACTTTGAAGGCGTTGTGCGGTATTTACAACGTCGCCAATTACTGTATAATCGAGCCGGCGCAAAGTGCCGGAGCCAATGTTACCACAAATCATTTCGCCACTGTTTATGCCAACAGATACATGGGGCAAAAATTTTAGATCAATACCTGCACTGGGCATTGTTTCAATATTATTTCTTATGGCAAGTGATGCATCAATAGCTCTGTCTAAATGAAACGGGCCTTTAAAAACTGCCATAATACAATCGCCTATAAATTTATCTACAATGCCCTGTTGCGCTATGATCTCTTTTACCATCACATCAAAATAAGTATTTAATAATTTTACTACAGCATCCGGCGTTTCTGTTTCGCTGATAGCTGTAAAACTGCAGATATCAATAAATACAACGGATGCATCTACTGTTTCATTTTCTGTAAGGGATGCTTCATATTCTCTGCTGCCCATAAACTGCAATACATTTTCATCTACATACATTTTTAAAATATTGTTTTCTTTTATGGCTTTTAAGGTTTCTCTTATTTGCGATACATGTAAAATTGTTTTCTCCATGGTACATTCCAAATCAATAAAATTTACAGGCTTTGTTACAAAATCAAAAGCACCACGGTTCATTGCTATGCGTATATTTTCCATATCTCCATATGCCGATACCATCACTGCTTTTATAAGAGGACTTGCCTCTCCCAGTTTTGAAAGCAACGTTAATCCGTCCATTTCGGGCATGTTAATATCGCTCAGCACAATATCAATATCAGGATGTTGGGCTAATTTTTCAATAGCATCTTTACCGTTTACGGCAAATACAAATTCGTATTTCCGGTCTCTTATCTTTTGGCGAAACTTCTGCTTAATGAGTATTTCTAAATCGGTCTCATCATCTGCCACCAATATTTTTGTCATGGTACTAACGTTTTTAATTTTTCTTTTAATGCTGTAAAATCAACGGGCTTGGTTAAAAAATCGTCGGCTCCTAGCTTCATAGCCTGGTTATAATTTTCATCATCGCCATAAGCTGTTATCATCATTACAATAGGGGGTGGTGTATCAAATTTTTGTTTTATTTGTTTCAGTAATTCTAACCCGCTCATGCCAGGCATATTTATATCAGAAAGAATTAATACTGCTTCGTGTTTATTGGCCTGCATATATAATAATGCTTCTTCGCCTGAAAAAGCGAACTCTAAATGCATTTCTCCGCTTTTTATT